>NZ_JBHFNQ010000136.1:0-46461 GCF_041929345.1 Floridaenema aerugineum BLCC-F46 | reverse complement strand
CTTTTTTGCTCAAAACAAGTGCCAGTTTTTCAGACCTTTTGGCGCTTTCATCCTTGCCAATTTCTGCGGAAATTGTAGGGACACGGCATGAAAGAGATAACGTAGGAATTGCAAATATTAATGATGCCGTGTCCCTACCCCGACCAACAGACTTTTTCAGCAAGCTCTAAGTAGCCTGGTTTTCTTGAAACGATGGTATTGAGTGGCAGCAGATAATCTTAAATTAATCAACTTTTGCCGTTCAGTCCGCTTCAAGAAAATGTTAGTCCTGCATTAAGCTCATCATCAAGATCATCCATCCATCGAACAAAATCCCCATTTGTAATTTTCTCCAGTTCTTCGTCAACCTTGAATAAGTAAGCATGGGCTAATAAGCGTAAGGTTGTTTTCTTAGACCATAACGCACTGTATTTTTCCAAACCTTAATTATTTTCTGACTTTGGAAAGCATAGTCAAGATCTAGAAACAAATTTTGCGCCCGTTGAGTCCCTTGCATTTACTGATAGATGTATATTTTCAAACTTGATTGTAACCGTAACCTTAATGGATTTGCTTAGAAGTTGGCTCGATGTAGTCTTGATCTTGAAGATAAGTTTCTAATAGGGTCTACTCGCGATCGTCTCGACAACCTTGCAAAAGTTCCATCTGAGTAAATCGACTCAGAAAAATGCTTTCATTGTTGATTATTGCTTCGAGCGATCGACGTACTGCACCTGTCTTGTCTCGTAAAACATCAATCCAGACAGATGTATCAATCAGAAACATTTCGATTTTCCCGTAAAGCCTGATAATCGTAATCAGTCGAAAATTGAATTTGTCCGCTTAAATCAAGAAGGTTTCGCTTTTTCCGAGTGCGGATGAGTTCTTGTAATGCAAATTCAATTAGTTCTTTTTCTGTCTTACAATTGGTTAAGCGAAATGCTTCTTTAATCAATTCTTCGTTAACTTCAATGTTAGTTGTCATAGTTAAAGGTTAATTTAATTGCCTTATTATGACATAGTAACGCCCCTACTCTCAACCTCGTCCAATTCCTAGACTGGGAAAACACCCCATCCTTATTTTTTGTGAAGATGCGATCGCCACTAACCAAAAGTTTTCTTCTTAATTAATGACAGAACCACTTTATGTATAGAGCTTCTTGCATTAATAAATTTCATCATGAGAGCCAATATCAACCAAAACAATCACAGACTCTTGTGAATCTTCATCTTGAGAAAAAGTGAAGATAATCCGACAATCATAGGCTACTGAACAAGACCACAAACCTTCCAGAGAACCTGTTAGTTTATGAGATTTTAGGGAGGGAGTGAAAGGATCGTTTTCCAATAAATATAAAACATTAATAATCCTATCCTGAAATTCTGGATTCTTTTTTTATAATTTTCCTAAAAGCGCGTTTAAAACGATTATCCCAAACTATCTTCATCCTCTTTATCATCCAATAAATCAGCAATTAAATCATCCACAGTTCCTTTTTTTGCTGTTCCTTGTTTTAAAGACTTTAGAGTAGCTTTGGCATGGGCAGCAATTTCCAAACGTCTTTTTTCAACTCTTCTTTTTTTAATGAGTTCAAACAAATAATCTTGGTCATCAATCGAGAGGTTTTCTATAGAATCTAAAATTTCTTGAAAAGATGTGTTGATCATGTTTTACATCCCCTAATTGTTCACGCCCGAACTCGCACACTTGCAAAACTCAAAATCTGCGATCGACTCCCGTACCATTTGATCTAAACTATTATTACTTAGCTGTCACACACTATTATATGGTAATTCTTCATCAATTTGCTGATTTTATACAGAGCAATTTTGCTGTCAGTGATTCATCTATTAGTTATTGGTATCAAGGATATTGTCCCCAAACAGGGGATTTATTGAAGTTACCTCGCACGCCTCTTTCGGAAGCGATCGCAAATAGTTTAATGCAACAAATGAAGACAGACGATCGCTTTTCTCGTGAAGGCAAAATGTATGGCATATTAATTGTAGAATTGCCCAATGGCGAACAAAGAGTTTTAAAAGCTTTTTCAGGACTTCTTAATGGTTGTAGTGTGGTAGAAGGTTGGGTTCCGCCTATTCCGGGAAGGGAGGAATTATTATTAGAAGAAAGTCGCACTTTAGAGCAATTAGAAGCGATTAAAAATGAATTAATTAGGCTGAAGCAACTCCCGGAAAGACAAGAGTATGAAAGGCTGTTTGGGGAGTTTGAGGGGAAGTTGGGGGAAATTAGCGATCGCCATCAACAAACTAAACAACAACGCCAAGAAAAACGCCAACTTCTCTGCAAAACTCTCACCGGAGAACCACTCAACCAAGCTTTAGAAGAACTCAATAATCAAAGTCGTTTAGAAGGAATTGAAAAGCGACAATTTAAACGCCAAAGAGATGCTGTTTTACAACCAATTAAACAGTTAATTGTTCAAGCAGATGCCCAAATTCGCGAATTAAAAAAGCAGCGTCAAGAATTATCTCGTCAGTTACAAACGCAAATGCACGCTGTTTACTCCTTAACTAATTTTTCGGGAAAATCTCTCACTTTACAACAATTAATGCCGGGAGGTTTACCTACTGGAACGGGTGATTGTTGCGCTCCGAAATTGTTACATTATGCTGCAACTCATAACTTGAAACCTTTGGCAATGGCTGAATTTTGGTGGGGGAAAAGTTCGGTGAATGGGGATAAAATTGCTGGAGAATTTTATGGTGCTTGTGTTGAACGCTGTCAACCATTAATGGGGTTTTTGCTATCGGGAATGATTGGGGGAAAACCCAGGGAAAAACTTGAGATTGTTTACGAAGATGAATGGTTAATTGCTGTCAATAAACCTGCGGGATTACTTTCTGTACCTGGACGTTACAGCTATAACCAGGATAGTGTGATTAGTCGGTTGCGTCAAGTTTTACCAGATGGAATGATGCTGACTGCTGTACATCGTTTAGATCAAGAAACTTCGGGTGTTTTGTTGTTAGCACGTCATCGAGAAAGTTATCGCCAATTAAGTCAACAGTTTGAAAAAAGACAAGTTCGGAAAGTTTATGAAGCGGTGCTTTCTGGGGTTTTGTTAATTGACAAAGGTATAATTGAGTTACCGCTTTGGGGAGATCCAGAAAATCGCCCGTTTCAGAGAGTTAATTGGCAATATGGTAAACCGAGTGTAACTCATTTTCAGGTGATTTCTAGGGAAGAGAATTACACTCGTGTGGAGTTTTTTCCAGTGACAGGACGTACTCATCAAATTAGGGTTCATGCTGCTGATGAGCAAGGGTTGGGAATGGTGATTTTAGGCGATCGACTTTATGGTTGTAATGCTAATGTGAATCGCTTACATTTACACGCCAAAGAAATTTGTTTTCAGCATCCCCAGTTAGGGGAAAGTTTAACTATTCAAGCAAAAACTCCGTTTTGAAATCTGATTTATGTGGTAATTTGCCTGGGATTTCTAATTTTTTTGAAGATTAATAGTGCTAGTAAGGCGATCGCACTCGCTAAGGCAGTAATCCAAATTACAGGGTTATCTAAATGACGCAAAGCAATTGCTACATAAGCCCAAACATACACTAATGTAAAAGCAAAATCGCTTCTTTGGATGGCAACAATGGCAGCAATAACTGTACCGATAATCAGCATAATAGCAGTCCATCCACTATCATTAATACCCCAACCATTCCAACCGGAAATGTAAAGCGCCGAGGCAATATTTACAATTGTTGCTACGGAAATCCAAGCCAGATAAATACTAAAGGGAATTTGCGCGAACCATTTTCTTTCGCGTGATAATGGAAATCGGCGACTTCTTAATAGTAAATAAGTTCTGATTAGTGGCAAGAGAATAATTAACATTGCCACTACGGAAAGCCAAAACAACTGCAAGGTAAACAAATATACCCAAAGAATTTGCGCCAAACTTGCCAGAATTACTAAAGCATTAACTTGTTGGATAGTGGATCTACCACGCTGGTAAGGACTAAACTGATAGATGCTGTATGCTATTAATCCTAAGTAAATTAATCCCCAAATCGCAAAGGCATAATTAGCGGGAGTTATCAGTACACCCTGCAAAATTGTGTTAGCAATTTCACCAATATTTATGCCTCCGGGAGGGAAGAAATTTGATAGGATGTTGACAATCAGGGTGGCGAAGATGGCGGTTAGAGTTGCGATCGATAATACCAACCCGGAATTAGATTCTTGTCTGGCTGTGTTCATAAGTTTAGATAGCAAAATAACTCAACTTTAACGATACTATAAGGTGAGGTTGCAGTCTCTATGGGGAGAGAGCGATCGCACTATTAATGAAAGCAACTAACACAACTCATTAGAGTAGAGTATTTTAGGTAAAAATAGCTTATCCTAATATCAGTCATGCTCTCTTGCTTATTCCTACCAGTAGATTTATGTTGAAGTCGTTAAAAATCGAAAATTTCCGATGTTTCCCATCTTTTGAGCTTAACCCGCTTGGTAGAGTCAACTTGTTAGTTGGCACGAATAATAGTGGCAAAACTTCAATTTTGGAAGCAATTCAACTTCTCTGTTCACGAGCAAGCTTAGAAACATGGCGCGACATAATAATTAATCGAGGAGAATATATTGTTTTAACAGAAGTTACTGAGGAAAGAGTATGGCAACGTGGAGGATTGCAACGTGAACTTGATGTTCGTCACCTTTTTTATGGTCACGAAATTGATATAGGTAGTACATTGTCAATATCTGGTAAAAATGATAGTGATGATGAAAACCTGGTTATATCCATAGAATCAAAACCAAATAGCGAACTAAACTTATCTGAAGATTTGCAAGAAATTGTATTACATATTAAGTGGTTAGGTAAGGAAAAAGATTCTTTTCCATTACCTTTATCTTCCAATTTAGGTATTCCTGTCGATTATGCCCGCCGCTTTCGTAGAGATCCTAAAAATCATTTAGTCAAAACCCAATTTGTGACTTCATCCTCCCTAACAACTGAAAAAATGATTGAGTTGTTTGATCAAGTAGTTTTACAACCTGAAGAAGCTCTGATTACACAAGCACTGAATACAATTGAGCCTAGTATTGAACGTATTGCTTCATTTAGCGCGGAAAAATACAGAATTTTAGGTTCACGAAGCGGTTTTGTGGTAAGACTCACTAACAGTAATCAACGCATACCAATTGGTAGTATGGGCGATGGGATATGGCGAATTTTAGGGCTGACATTAGCACTTGTTAATGCTAGAAATGGTGTTTTATTGGTTGATGAAATTGATACTGGTCTTCATTTTAGCGCCATGTCTGATATGTGGAAACTTATTTGGAAAACAGCAAAAGATTTGAATGTTCAAGTTTTTGCCACAACACATAGCAGCGATTGTTGGAAAAGCTTAGATGCGATTGCCAATTCGGAAAATCCCAGCGAAGATGGCATTACGATTCAGCGAATTGAACGAGATAAATCTAGTAGCATTGTTTTCAATGAACGGCAAATTGTCATTGCTGCTGAACGGGGAATTGAGGTGCGCTAGAAAATGGTTAATAAAACTCATCCCCGCGTACTTTTAGTAGAGGGAAAAGAAGACCTTCGAGTTATACCAGAATTAATGGAAGCAAATGGTGTTAATTGGGGAACAAGAACGAATCCTATAGTGTATATTAAAGAATTTGATGGCTACGATCCATTGGTAGATCCAGATGTAATCCAAGCTGAATTACAAGCTTCTCAACTTACCAATCTTGGAATTATTATTGATGCTGATGATAATCCTCAAGGACGATGGCAAAGTATTAGAAATGCCTGCTTACAAAGTATTCCCAATATTCCCGAAACTTTACCAGAAGCAGGTCTAATTCATGTTGCTCCTAACAATGTTAAATTCGGTATTTGGATTATGCCAGATAATCAAATACGAGGGATGTTAGAAACTTTTTTAGCATACATGATTCCAGATCCTAGTGAATCGATGTGGCAATTTGCTCAAGAAGTAGTTGTAGAAGCAAAAAATAGAGGAGCAGTGTTTACAGATGCTCATATTGATAAAGCAAATATTTATACTTGGTTAGCTTGGCAAAGTCCACCTGGACGACAATTGCATCAAGCAATTATGGAACGTATTTTAAATCCATGTCATCCAAATGCTCAGAAGTTTGTAAATTGGTTTAAAACTTTATACAATTTGGCATAAAAGCATTTAGAATGAAAGTCTTTTATTAGCAAAAAAAGGTGAATCAATTGCAGCAACCAGAATCTCAAGATAATTCATCGATGCTACCACTCCAGCGCGTGCTAGGAAGTCTCAGCAACTACCGTTGGACTGCATGGGGAGCATTACTCAGTTCGTTGCTTTTAACAGCAGCTTATGCAGCAACTCCGCAACTGTTTCGCTGGGCGATCGATGAAGGTATTACCAAAACCAACCTGAAAATTGTATTTTACAGTGCGGCATGGATGGTTGTAGCGGCGATCGCACGGGGTTTATTTAACTTTGGGCAAAGTTTTTGGGCAGAAATGGCATCTCAGGGAGTTGTTTACGATCTGCGAAATCAGATTTTTACTAAAATCCAAAACCTGAGTTTTAGCTATCACGATCAAGCACAAACTTCTCAATTATTAACTCGTGTTACCAGCGATATTGAACAAATTCGCAGCTTTTTAAGTACGAGTTTAATGCAGGTAATTAGTGGTTTAGTCACCCTAGCTACTATTGCGACAATCTTGCTATTAATGAATTGGGAATTAGCATTAATTACTTTAACTGTTGTGCCTATGTCGGCATGGTTATTGGTGCGATTTCTGCTAAAAAATAGCAAATTATTCGGACAAGTACAACAAGAATTGGGAAACCTGAACACCGTATTACAAGAAAATTTGTTTGGTGTGCGCGTGGTAAAAGCATTTGTCCGGGAATCAGCAGAAACCGAGCGTTATACAAGGCTCAATAATGTTTTGCTGAAAACCAATATGAAAACTATTCTCGCCATTCGGAATACTTTTCCTTTCATCTTTTTATTCAGTAATTTGGTGACAGTAGTTGTGCTTGGGTATGGCGGTATTGCAGTAATTAAAGATAGATTTACCATTGGGGAATTAGTGGCGTTTAACTCTTATTTATTGTTAATTTTGCAACCCGTTTTGTTAATTGGTTTTGCGGCTCCCGCGATCGCTGGAGCAGCTGCATCTGCTCAAAGAGTTTATGAAGTAGTGGATGCGAAAGTTGAAATTCGCGACCGCCCCGATGCTATCCCATTTCAAACTTGTGGTGGCAGAATTACCTTTGAAAATGTTTGTTTCCGCTACCCAGGAGCGACTACAGAAGCCTTGAAAGGTATTTCTTTTGAAACCAAACCTAAAGAATTAATCGCTATTTTAGGGATGACTGGTTCGGGGAAAAGTACAATTATTAACTTAATTCCTCGATTTTATGATGTTACTTCGGGCGCAGTGAGGATTGATGGGCGAGATGTGAGAGATTTTAGTTTAGCAAGTTTGCGATCGCACATTGGCATAGTCTTTCAAGAAACTACTTTATTTTCTGGTACGATTCGGGAAAATATTACTTATGCCAATCCTCATGCCACAATGGAACAAGTAATTGAGGTAGCCAAAACTGCTCAAATTCACGATTTTATTGTGAGTTTACCTGACAGTTACGAGACAATTGTTGGGGAAAGAGGCGTAGGTTTATCTGGGGGACAAAAGCAGAGAATTGCGATCGCTCGTACCTTATTAACAGATTACAGCATTCTCATTTTAGATGATAGTACTTCTGCGGTTGATGCGAAAACTGCGGCGCAAATTCAAGAGGAACTCGATTA
Source organism: Floridaenema aerugineum BLCC-F46 (assembly GCF_041929345.1). Taxonomy (NCBI): domain Bacteria; kingdom Bacillati; phylum Cyanobacteriota; class Cyanophyceae; order Aerosakkonematales; family Aerosakkonemataceae; genus Floridanema; species Floridanema aerugineum. The sequence goes on along the minus strand of NZ_JBHFNQ010000136.1, from coordinate 38,675 downwards.
TTTAATGCGGAAAAAAACCTGTACAGCTTTTGTGATTGCTCAAAGAATTAGTACCGTGAAAAATGCCGATCGCATTTTGTTAATGGATAAAGGAAGATTAGTAGCACAAGGAACTCATGAAGAATTGATGAGAACTAGTCCTTTATATGGAGCCATTTTGGAATCCCAGGTAAAGCAACCAATTAAAACATAAATTCTTCCAAAGAAAGCTCTATTCTACACATTTGATGAAAAGTTGGTGAAAAGAGCAGCCGGATTGACGCAGTGTGTTGTTAAAAACTTATGAGGAGTCAGAATGAGAAGTCCCACTTCAATTGTTGTATCTGAGCAAAAAGCAACTCACCAATCGAAAACGCTACGGCGTTTTTTTCAGTACTTCCGACCCTATCGTAAAGATATTTTCATTGCTCTAATTTTTGTATCGCTCGGTGCAGCAACACAATCCGTTGGCCCTTTCTTTATTGGTTGGTCAATTGATAATTTGATTGCCAAAGGAAACGTGCGCGGATTGTTCTTACTGTTGGGAATATTGGTACTAAATTATATTTTAAGTATCGCTGCAATTCGAGAGCAAATTATCCGAATAGGCTGGACTATGCAACGACTACTCGCGCAATTGAGACAAGATATTTTCCGGAAAATTCAGAGTTTACCAGTGAGTTTTTTCGATCGCAGCGAAGCAGGCGATTTAATGAGCCGTTTACTTAATGATGTGAACACAGTTAATCAGGCATTTGGACAAACAGTTGCCCAAATGTTGGGTAACTTGTTAAGCTTAGTTGGCATTATTATTGCCATGTTTGCTATTAACTGGAAACTCGCTTTATTGAGTAATTTAGTTGTGCCTTTAATGATTTTCAGCACAGGGTTTTTCTCCCGTTGGGCGCGAAGTAAATTTCGCACCACCAGGGAAACTATTGGCGAACTTTCTACTAAATTAGAAGAAGGAATTACCAGTGTCCGAGAAGCCCAAGCCTTCAATCGCATTAACCTGAATATTCAAGAGTTTGCTCAATTAAATGCAGCTAATCGTGATGCCAATATTCAAGCAGTAGCAATTACTTCTGCCTTTTTACCTTCAATTGATTTTCTCAACACTTTAGCCACTGCCGCAGTGTTAGCTTATGGCGGTTATTTAGCGGTGACTGGCGCTGCTACTGTGGGAGTTGTAACTGCTTTTTTAATCTACGTGCAACAGTTTTTTCGCCCAATTCAAATCCTCAGTCAATTTTACACTCAAGCTCTATCTGCAATGGCAGGATTGGAGCGAATTTTCTTTTTATTAGATGAACCAGCAGAACTCCAAGATGCCCTTAATGCTCAAGAAATGCCAGCGATTAAAGGTGAGGTAAAGTTTGAAAATGTTACTTTTGGTTATACTCCTAATCAACCAGTCCTCAAAGGAGTAAATTTACACGCTCAACCAGGAGAAACGATCGCATTAGTTGGGCCAACAGGAGCAGGAAAAAGCACAATTATTAATTTAATTTTGCGGTTTTATGATGTTACTGATGGAGCAGTAAAAATTGATGATATTGATGTCAGAAGTGTGACTCAAGCGAGTTTACGTCGTCAAATGGGGATTGTTTTACAAGATAATATTTTGTTTAGTGGTACTGTGGCAGAAAATATTGCTTTTGGTTGTCCAAATGCCACACAAGCTGACATTGAAGCGGCTGCACAATTAGCCAATGTCCATGAATTTATCACCTCATTATCTCAGGGATATATGACACAATTGGGCGAAAGAGGTGCGCCTTTAAGTCAGGGACAAAGACAGTTAGTTAGTATTGCTCGTGCGGTATTAGTTAATCCGCGAATTCTGATTTTAGATGAAGCTACGAGTAGTATTGATACTAGAACCGAAGCTTTGGTGCAAGATGCGATCGCACGTCTACTAAAAGGACGTACTAGTTTTGTAATTGCCCACCGCCTCAGCACAGTAACAAAAGCAGATCAAGTATTAGTAATTCAACAAGGCGAAATTGTCGAACGGGGAACTCACCAAGAACTGATGGCGCAACAAGGAGTTTATGCTAATCTCTATGCTTTGCAATTAGGGGCAAATTCTACTCAATAGCTCTTGCATTTTGAGGTGGGTTTTCTACTAACATAAATTGCTAATTATGTTGCGTAGGGTGCGTCAGAAGTTTTAAATTAGTGTGCTTGCCTAAATTGCGATCTCTGACGCACCCTACAGACTATGCTTTGCAATTAGTTTTCTACTATAATCAAGGTAACTTTACAAAACTAAACATCATGATTAGTACTGTAGTTGCTCCCGATCAGGTACTCCAACAGTTAAATTGGCGGTATGCTACCAAAAAGTTTGATCCAAACAAAAAGATTCCTGCTGAAGTTTGGCAAACGCTGGAACAAAGCTTAGTACTAGCACCTTCCTCCTTTGGGTTACAACCTTGGAAGTTTTTCGTAGTAAATAATCCCGAACTTCGCCAACAATTAGTCGAACATTCTTGGGGACAAACACAGGTTGCTGAAGCTTCCCATTTGGTAGTTTTGGCGATTAAAAAAGATATAAATGACGCAGATGTAGACCACTACATAGAAAGGATGTCTGAAGTTCGTCAAGTGCCTGTAGATGCTTTGCAAGGGTTCAGCAACGTAGTTAAAAATTTCCTAAAAAATCCTCCTGTCAAACTTGATGAATGGGCTGCTAGACAAGTTTATATTGCTTTGGGTCAATTGATGACTTGTGCGGCAATCTTGGAAATTGATACTTGTCCAATGGAAGGATTTAATCCGGCTAAATACAATGAATTGTTAGGATTAACAGAGCAGGGATATTCAGCAGTTGTAGTGTGTCCCCTGGGTTATCGTGCAGCAGATGATAAGTATGCTGTCATGCCAAAAGTGCGTTTTCCCACTAAAGAAGTAGTGCAGTATATCTAAAAAAAATTGTAGGGGCGATTCATGAATCGCCCCTACAATTTTTAACCGCAAATGGAATTAATTATTCTGTTCAGAAGTTTGTTCGGGAATGAACTTTAACGATACTCCATTCATGCAGTAACGTAGACCTGTGGGTTTTGGGCCATCATTAAATACGTGACCCAAATGCCCACCACAACGGCGACAATGAACTTCAGTTCTTGTCATGAAAAAAGAGCGATCGACAGTTGTTTCGATCGCACCATCAATCGGCGCAAAAAAGCTAGGCCAACCAGTACCACTGTTGAATTTAGTATCGGCAGTAAACAGGGGTAACTCACAACCAGCACAGACAAAAGTTCCTTTGTCATAAAGTTTATCTAATGGACTGGTGCCTGCTCTTTCTGTGCCATGTTTCCGCAACACATTAAACTGTTCAGGCGTTAAAATTTCTCGCCATTCTTGTTCGGTTTTAGTAACTTCAAATTCTTGCTTGGATGTGGTCATGGTATTTAGGGCAAAGTTAGTAGATTCAGCAATTAGCTAATGTTTCTACTTTCACTTTACCTTAAATTTAATAAAATTTCAGGGGCGAATTTTACTTCCAGACTGATTCAACTTGGGAACTTTATGAATTTAAGTCAAGAGAAACAACAGCCAATTATTTACACAGAACGATTGATTTTGCGCCCTTTTATGCTGGAGGATGCGCCAGAAGTACAAAGGTTAGCTGGCGATCGCGCAATTGCAGCTGTTACCTTAACAATTCCCCATCCTTATGAAGATCGAATGGCTCAAGATTGGATTAAAACCCATCCAAAAAGTTTTGCAGAGGGGAAAGAGGTTGTTTTTGCGATCGCATTTCCTGAAACTAATATGTTATGTGGCGCAATTGGTTTAGCAATAAATCGAGAGCATAATCGTGCTGAATTAGGTTATTGGATTGGTAAGCCTTTTTGGGGAAATGGTTATTGCACTGAAGCAGCTTTAGCTGTAGTAAAATACGGCTTTGAATCTTTGGGATTACATCGCATTCATTGTTCCCATTTTTCTAGTAATCCGGCTTCTGGTCGAGTGATGCAAAAAATCGGAATGCGTTATGAAGGTTGTCTGCGTCAACATATTTTGAAATGGGGAAATTTTGAAGATACTGTAAAATATGCCATTCTTAAAAGTGAGTGGGAAAGCTAATCTTTTAAACCGCAGAGGACACAGAGAACGCAGAGGAAAGAGAAGGAGGTGTTTACAATTTAAATAAGATTTCTGTAGTTATTGAGGTGAATTAAATGGTCAAGTTTTATTTTAGTCCGATTTCGGTAAATGCTCGTCGTGTTTGGGTGGCTTTGTTAGAAAAAGAAATTGCTTTTGAGCCTGTGCAAATGAAGTTAGATGGAGATCATTTTCAAGCGGAATTTACGGCGATTAACCCTTTGCAACGGGTTCCTGTAATTGTTGATGATGGCTTTACAGTAGTGGAATCTTTGGCGATTTTAGATTACTTAGAAGCGAAATATGCCACGCCATCTTTGATGCCGCAAGAAGCTCAAGCGATCGCAAAAGTTCGCATGGTAGAAATGATTGCTGTCAATGAAATTCAACCTGCGACTGTGCTAATTACTAAACAAATGGTTGGATTAGAGGTGGAATCGGCTAAATTAGAAGCAGGAAAAGAACGCATTAATACAATATTGCAGTTCTACGAAAATTTGTTGGGTGACAACACTTATTTTGCGGGAGAAATGTTTAGTTTAGCTGAAGTTGTAGCGGGAACTTTGCTAGAATCTTTACCTATGTTTGGAATTGCGATCGACATTTACCCCAAATTAAATAACTGGTTAGAAAGATTACAGACGCGAGAAAGTTTTCAACAAACAACTGCTTCCCGCAAAGAAATTCACGCCGTACTTCCTCATATCAAAAAGATTTTAGCAACTCGCTAATTTCCAAGTCCGTTGTAACGACTTCACTCGGTTAGCACAATAAGTAGGGTGCGTCAGAAGCGAAAACTCTGATTGTCTCGATCAAGTTTTGTGTCTGACGCACCCTACAATTCTTGCTAGCTAGGATGACTGAAGTCATCACAACGGACTGGGGATTTTCATAGTTTTTTAGGGCCAACCTTTATATTCTTCTAAATCGTCTCCACCAACGCCAATTGCTGTGTTATAAATAGTCGCATCAGTGATGTTTAAATCATTCATGGAAGCGCCATAAACATTCGCATCATTGATAGTAGCTTGAGCCATGTTTACGCCGTCGAGATTAGTTTGGCGCAGATCAGCGTTGGTGAGAAAAGCTTCTGTTAAATTAGCTCCCATTAAATTAGCGCCAGATAAATCGGCTCCTTCTAAATTGGCACCTTTGAGATTAGCACCTTTGAGATTAGCTTCTGTCAAATCAGCACCAATTAAATGTGCGCCACGCAAATCTGCTCCTGACAAATCACAGCGAGAACATTCCCCAGTTGACAATAATTGTTGGACATGAAGCGGATTAAAAGCCAGTACTGGGCTAGTCAAAAACAGGGGTGCGAGTAGGTTTAATGTCGCCAAATGAAATAGTCTCATCATCTTCCCCCTTAATCCAAAATTGGGTTTACTAAATTTCCTCACACTTCTATTCTCTCACTAAAATCGATTTCGGTGTTGATCTTTCCCACAAACTTAATGTGACAGCAAAAAGACTGCACCGTTGATCTAGTACACTGGGTTGGTGTGTGCTAGATCACTGGAAATTATAGATTTTAGATTTGATTCCAAACATCAATCTAGTTACTTAGACTAGTGAAAGGTTATTAAAGCCTAGCGGCAGATGGCAAGATAATTTTTTCCATTTTAAATCGTTCAAATTGAGTATTTTTGCGCTCGACTATTTCCATTTCCACCACCCAGAAACCCATTTTTAAGAAGAAATGTTTCGATATGTGACTAGCTTCGGTATGTAGGCGCTGCACATTTTGAGCGATCGCATAATCTTCTAATTGCTGATAAATCTTTGTGGCGTAACCTTTTCCGGCGACGCGAGTAGCTGTGTAAAGAAAAGCAACATGATTTAATGGATTTAATTGCCCAAAAGCTATCAATTGTCCTTCATCAAGTGCCACAATGGTTAAACCTTGACCCAGTAAATGGCGAAATTCTTCTAAGTCTTCGGGATATGATGACCAAACTTCGATTTGTTTGGCATTATAAGCAGTTGCGCCGATACCAATTACCGCATCTCGATAAATTGCTGCTAAAATTTCTGCATCTGAGGGCTGATACTCTCGAATTGACATTTTAGTTACCTAGTTCGTTGTCAGCACTTCATAAACTTTTATAATAATTCTAATTCTGTAATTTAGAGAGGTCTGAGAGTTGAGCGATAAAACTTTAGTAGAAGAAGCATGGATAGCACTGGAAAAGTCAATTATTTATTACCAAGGACGACCAATTGGGACGATCGCAGCTTGCGATCCTGATATTGCAGCATTAAATTACGATCAGTGTTTTATTCGTGACTTTGTTTCTTCTGCATTGGTTTTTTTAATTAACGACAGAAGTGATATTGTGCGTAATTTCTTAGAAGAAACTTTGAAATTACAGCCGAAAAAAACGCAGTTAGATTCCTCAACCCCTAGTCGTGGTTTAATGCCAGCTAGTTTTAAAATTACTGTAGTTAATGGGCAAGAATATTTAAAACCTGACTTTGGTGAACACGCGATCGGTCGAGTTGCACCAGCTGATGCTGGTTTGTGGTGGATTATTTTATTACGGGCTTATGTGATTGCTACTGACGATCGCTCTTTAGCAGAAAGAGAAGATTTTCAAGAGGGTATTCGCTTAATTTTGCAGCTTTGTTTAGTGACTCGATTTGATATGTATCCAATGGTATTAGTTCCTGATGCAGCTAGTATGATCGATCGTCGCATGGGATTATACGGACATCCTTTGGATATTCAATCATTATTTTATGCAGCACTTCGCGCCAGTTTGGAACTTTTGATTCCTCATGAAGAGAATCAACTAATTATTAAAGCAGTTCATTCTCGGTTGCCTCCTTTACTAAAGCAATTACGCGAAAATTATTGGTTAGATATTGATAGATTGAATGTAATTTATCGCTATCAAGTTGAAGAATACGGGGAACAAGCTCTCAATCAGTTTAATATTTATTCTGACTCGATTCCGTTTTACAGATTAGCAAAATGGTTGCCGGAAGCAGCTGGTTATTTAGCCGGAAATTTAGGCCCTTCGCAACTGGATAGTCGCTTCTTTGCTTTGGGTAATTTAATGGCAATTATTGTTTCCTTAACTGATGAACTACAATCACATAGAATATTGAATTTGATTGAACTGCGCTGGACTGATTTAATAAGTAATATGCCAATGAAATTGTGTTATCCAGCTTTGGAAGATATAGAATGGAGAATTGTTACTGGTGCCGATCCAAAAAATCGTCCTTGGTCATATCATAATGGTGGAAGTTGGCCTGTTTTACTTTGGATGTTAACAGCAGCAGCGAAAAAAATGGATCGAGGTGAATTAGCACATCATGCGATCGCGATCGCCGAACGTCGCCTCTTGAAAGATCAATGGCCGGAATATTACGATGGACAAGATGGCAGATTGATTGGTAAAGAAGCTAGGAAATTCCAAACTTGGACGATCGCTGGCTATTTATTAGCGAAGGAGTTTATTGCTAATCCCGATCGTTTAAAATTAGTAACTTTCCCTTTTGAAAATGTGTCAGTGTGACAAATTTACTACTGTTTTAACTATGAAAAATCTGCCTTGGTTACAATTATCTACGGCGATCGCTTTTGTTAGTGCGATCGTCACACCTCAACCTAGCTTGGCACAAAATGTTACTTTTTTCTGTGGCACTAGCGATGGTTCTCCTGCTACTATTGCTCGTACTGGCACAAAAGAAATACCGTTAATTATCTGGGATATTACTAACTCCGGTCAAGGAAGTAGTCCACAACAACGCTGCGAAGAAGCTTCTACTAATTTTCAAAATTATCGTAATGAAGGCAGTTTCAATTACATTACTACAGAGCGAATAAATGGACAATTAGTAGTTTGTTTTGCCACCAAAGAAAATGAACCTTGCACTGGTGTATTGTTTCCCTTAAATCCTAACGAAACAAATCCGAGAAACGCTTTACAAAGAATTTTTCGGATTCGCGTTGTTTCTAGTGCGACAATTAATGAAACAACCGAACGTCTTTACATTAGCTTAGACAAGTTTCTCAATGGCGGATATCCCAGTTTAAATCCTAATAATAGACCAAATCCTCGTCCTCAACCTACTCCTAATTCTGCTCCTTCTCCCCAATGACGGTTAAAAACAAATGAAACTTTATTATCAATTATCGGCGGCATTAGTTGGGGCGGCGATTGTAATTTCGCAACCGTTAATGGTAGTTTCGCAAAGTTCTGTAGAGGAACAAGCGATCGCTAGTATGGCGAAAGAAGTTACAGTAGTAATTAACGGACAAAATCCCGGTTCCGGCGTAATTATTGCCAAACAAGGTAACACTTATTATGTACTCACTGCCAAGCACGTGGTCGCCACTCAAGACGAATATGAAATTGTCACTTCTGATGCTATTAAACACCCTTTAAATTACAGCAAAGTGCAAAAACTTCCCGGTGTTGATTTAGCTTTGGTGCAATTTACTAGTGATAAAAATTACCAGGTTGCTCAACTGGGAAATTCCACTAATATTACAGAAGGCGCAACAGTTTATATATCAGGTTGGCCTCATCCAGGGCCTGCAATGACCGCCAGAATTTACCAAATTACTAAAGGTAATGTTTCCGGTCGTCCATTAGCAACTTTAGAAGATGGCTATGAATTAGTTTACACTAATGTTACTCGTTCTGGCATGAGTGGCGGCCCTGTTTTGGATAGTCAAGGGCGCGTGGTTGGGATTCACGGTAGGGCGGAAGGAGAAGCAATTTTTAATCCTGATACTGGGCGAACAATTGATGTGAAATCGGGATTTAATTTAGCAATTTCGATTAATACATTCTTGAAAAACGCTACGCAAAATAAAATTAACCTAACTTATTTAGGTGATAATTTTACTTTAGTAAATACTTTGCCTGACAATAAAAAAGTTTTAGGAGTTGCTATTAGTTCAGACGGACAAACGATCGCCAGTGGTTTAGCAGATGGCAACATTAAATTATGGAACAAAAACACTGGGAAAGAGTTGCGTACTCTAGCTGGACATTCTAGCACTATTGATGCCCTTGCTATTAGTCCCGATGGGCAAATTCTGGCTAGTGGTAGTCGAGATAAAACGGTTAAAATTTGGAATCTTCAAAATGGACAATTGCTGCATACTTTAACAGAAAGCCCGGGTTCAGTTGTATCTGTTGCTATTAGTCCAAATGGACAAATGATTGCTGCTGGTAGTAGCGTAGACAATGGAGTGATTAGAATTTGGAATTTGCAATCAGGAAAATTGTTACACAGTTTGACCGGGCATTCTAATTATATTTGGTCGATCGCTTTTTGTTCAGATAGCCAAACTCTTGTTAGCAGCAGTACCGATAAAACTGTCAAAATTTGGGACGTAAGTAAAGGTCAATTACTGCGTACTCTTAGCGGAAATTTAAACATTATTAGAGCGGTTGCCGTTAGTCCTTACGGGTCAACTATTGCCAGTGGAAATTATAGTAATAAAGACCTGATTGGAGGAGAAAGTAGTACTCAAGATGACGCGACTATTAAACTTTGGAATCGGAATACTGGCGAATTATTACGGACTTTAAAAGGACATTCGGGGACTATTGCTGCTTTGGCGATCGATCCCTTTGGACATATTCTTGCTAGCGGCAGTTATGACGGTACTATTAAAATTTGGAACCTGCATACTGGACAATTATTGCATAGTTTGGATGTGCGCGATCGCAAAAATTTCCCTGTAGAAGTTTTCTCACTTGCTTTTGGTAAGGATGGGCAAACTTTGATTAGTGGTAATGCAGATGGCACAGTAAAAATTTGGCAATTAGCTAAACCTTAAAAGAGTTTAAATTAGGGAATTAAACAAGATGAAACAGAACTTTTTTAATGGATTATCAAGCGCCCGGAAGTTGGATTTATCATTAAAGTTCTTGCCCAAGTCCGAAATCTTGTTTTTTTACCACAGATATCCACAGATAAACACAGATGAACACCGATGAATACTAGAGATTTTCTATATTTTGCAAGAGTTCTAATACAGATAAAAAAAGCTTTTTCCAGTATTTTTTTAACTGTAATTCTCTTGGTTGTACTACCTTTAACAACAAATCATTTAGTACAAGCGCAACAAACCGAAATAAATCGATTATTTCAACAAGCAATTGAACAATATCAAACAGGTCAATTTTCAACGGCTTTACAAACTTACCAACAGCTTTTGCAACAGCAAAAAAAATTAAATAATCAAGCTGGTATTGCTGAAAGTCTTGATAATATAGGTGAAGTTTATACAAGTTTAAGTGAATATAATCAAGCTTTAGATGTTTTACAACAAGCATTAACAATTCGGCAAAAACTCAAAGATCAAGCAGGAATTGGGGAAACTTTAAATAATCTTGGTTTAGTTTATCGCTTGTTAGGTGAATATCCCAAAGCTTTAGAATTACATCAACAAAGTTTAGCTATTGCCAAACAAATTAAAAAACCTGCAATTGCAGGGGAAGCATTACACAATATTGCTGCTGTTTATGCGGCGCAAGGTGACTACAATCAAGCTTTAGAATTATATCAACAAGCTTTAATTATTCGTCAACAAGTCGGAGATAAACGAGATGAAGGACGTACTCTCAACAATATTGGCGGCGTGTATTTTAGCTTAGGGGAATATCAAGCAGCAATTAATTACTATCAACAAGCTTTGACGATTCGTAAAACTGTTAACGATCGAGCGGGTATCGGGAGAATTACAAGTAATATTGCTTTAATTTATCGTCAATTAGGTGACTATGAAAAAGCTTTAGAATTTTATCAACAAGCTTTGCCAATCTTGCGAGAAATAGGTGATAAAGCTAGTGTAGGTAATACCTTAAATGGTATGGGAATTATTTATGAAAATCAGGGAAAGTATGAACAAGCTTTAGAAGCATATCAACAATCTTTACAAATTGCTCAAGAAATTGGCGATCGCCCCGGAATCGGCAATACTTTAGATAACATTGGTGGTATCTTATATAGTCAGGGAAAATACGCTCAAGCTTTAAAATCATATCAAGAAGCATTAACAATTCGGCAAAAAATAGGTGATAAATCAGGTTTAGGAAATTCCTTAAATAACTTGGGTGGAGTTTACTTTAACTTAGGACAATATTCCGAAGCATTGAAATATTTGCAGCAAGCTTTAACTATACGACAACAAATTGGGGATAAAGCGGGGGAAGGGAAAAATTTAGATGCGATCGGCAATATTTACGAACAACTAAAACAGTATAATCAAGCATTAGCATATTATCGCCAAGCCTTAAGGATTTCTCAACAAATTAGCGACAAAGCAGCCGAAGGCAACACATTAGAAAACATAGGCAGTATCTACACAAATTTAGGAGAATATTCTCAAGCTGAAAAGCTTTTAAGTCAATCATTATCTATCCGTCAAGAAGTAGGCGACAAAGCCGGAGAAGGGCGAACTTTTAACAGTATTGCTAACCTTAAATTAAAATTAAAACTATATCCTCAATCCTTAGAAAACTTACAAAAAGGATTAGCTATTCTTCAAGAAGTAGGCGACAAAAGCGGCGAGAGTATTACCTTAAGCAATATTGGCTATGTATTAGAACAACAAAATCAACCAACATTAGCAATTGTTTTCTATAAACAAGCGGTTAATATTATAGAAGCAATTCGCAAAGACTTAAAAGTATTAGCGATCGCACAACAACAATCATTTACCAATACAATTACCGATACCTATCGCAACTTAGCTAACTTATTGCTTAAACAAGATAGAGTTCTCGAAGCACAACAGGTTTTAGACTTACTCAAAGTACAAGAATTAAATGATTACTTGCGAAACGTGCGCGGAAATGAAAAAACCGCCCAAGGAGTTGATTTATTATCTCAAGAACAACAGATTACAGAAAAGTATAACCAAGCAGTAAAACTGGGTAAAGAACTTGTACAATTACGCAACATTCCAGATAATCAAAGAACGCCACAACAACAACAAAGAATAGCTGAATTAGAGAAAATTCAACAACAAATTCGCGCCGATTTTAACTCATTCATTCGTTCCCCGGAAATAGTTAACCTCTCACAAGAACTGAGTCGCACATCTAAAAGTCAAAACCTAGATTTGCCAAATCTGAATCGCTTGCAACGTTCCTTACAACAATTACCCCAATCAACCGTAATTCTTTATCCGCTAATCTTAGAAGATCGCATAGAATTAGTATTAGTTACCGCTTATTCTCCACCAATTCGGCGTTCAATTCCTGTTAAACGTGAACAACTCAATCAAGAAATTGTCAAGTTTCGTGGCGCACTGCAAAACCCGGAAGTAGATACTAAAATATTAGCCATAAAGTTTTATGATTGGTTAATTAAACCAATAGAAAATCAACTAATTCAAGCAGAAACAAAAGCCATTCTTTACGCCCCAGATGGACAATTACGTTATATTCCTTTAGCCGCCCTTTTTGATGGGAAACAATGGTTAGTGCAGCGCTTTCAAATTAACAATATCACCGCCGCAACTTTGAGTAACTTTAATGCAGCACCCAAACCGAATCCGCGCATTTTAGCAGCAGCTTTTAGCCAGGGAAATTACACAGTAAAAGCGGGAAATCGACAAATAGCTTTTTCAGGATTACCCTTTGCTGCAAAGGAAGTAAACAATTTAGCAGCTACCGTTCCTAATACTACTAAATTATTAGATAACGACTTTAGCCCCGCACAAATAATTCCTAGTTTAAATGAATACAACATCGTACATTTAGCCACTCACGCCGCCTTTTTAACAGGTTCACCAGAAGACTCATTTATCCTATTTGGAAATGGTGAATTTGTAACTCTACGAGATGTCGAAACTTGGTCAATGTCTCAGGTAGATTTAGTAGTACTAAGTGCTTGCGAAACAGGATTAGGTGGAAAATTAGGCAATGGAGAAGAAATTTTAGGTTTTGGTTATCAAATCCAATTAGCAGGCGCTTTAGCTTCTATTTCTTCATTATGGGCAGTTTCCGATGGCGGAACCCAAGCTTTAATAGACGCATTTTATCTAGCATTAAAGACAGGAAATATTACCAAAGCAGAGGCTTTAAGACGATCGCAAATTGCCCTAATTACTGGTAACTATCAACCATCAGTAAAACAGCAACAATTAATCATCCAACCAGCCACCCCCATCAACAATATACAACGCTTAACCCACCCATATTACTGGGCACCTTTCATTCTAATTGGCAACAGTTAAAAATGTCCGTTGTAACGACTTCAGTCGTTATTGTAGATCAAGTCCGTTGTAACGACTTCAGTCGTTAATACAACCAACTACGATACTCTGGTACAACATCCTTCATATCCTCATAAAGCCAAACCATCCTACAAAATTAGTGAACAGCTTAAAAACAGTTTCTAGCCGTTTAATTAGAAAAGAATTTGCAGAACACATTAATAAGTTTTACTCTCTACCTGTTTTTTGGACTGGCGCTTATTGTGTAATTAGTGCAGGTGGAGCGCCATTAGAAATCTTCAAAACTTATATCCTTGCACCAAGACGAACCTGATTGATGCGTGTTTTAATATCCTGACCGCCGCGCATTCCTCCCCCAAATCTTTGATTTGGAGGAGGAATGCGCGGCGGAAGACCGTTCAAGTTTAGCAATTATTTAGTTGTTGGCTGACGTGGAAAAGCGATCGCTTTTTTTGCCTATAGTTCTGAAACTCAGGCAATTTCTATAATAAGTTTCTTACAAAAAGCATTTTTTGAACCTTGCATATCCAGACTCAAAACCTTTAGCAAACTCAGGAGCAATTTTTTGGCGTTTTTTAATGTATTTTTCTACATCACTAATCATTCTGTCTCCTGCTTAAATAATCTCGTTTTCGCTCAGTTGTAACGCCTTTGGCTTTTCGTTTTTCTAGCCTCATAAAAAATTGCGATCGCTCTTTACACTTTTCCGACTACATTGTTACTTGCTGACTTGGCAGTGTGAAATAAAAGGTACTGCCTTGGTTTAACACACTTTTTACCCAAATTTTGCCGCTGTGATGTTCAATAATATTACGACAAATAGCTAACCCTAAGCCAGTCCCGCCTTTTTCACGAGAGTCTGAACTATTGACTTGTTGAAATTGTTCAAAAATGCTTTCTAGCTTATCCTCTGGAATCCCTCGACCTTGGTCTTGGACAGAGAAAAGCACAGATGAAGGGATTTCTTTTTGGGTTAATAAATCATTAGGAATAACTTCGGCGCTGATGGTAATTGTGGAATTTGGCGGGGAGAATTTAATGGCGTTACTGAGAAGATTGGTTATTGTTTGGACGATCGCATCACCATCAGCCCAAACTTCAACCGCACAGGAGATAATAGACAGAGTAATCTGGTTTTGTTCGGCTTGACTTCGCATCACATCAACTGATTGCTGGATCAACTCAGCAGCAGCACATTGCTTGAAGTTGAACTTTGTGTGTCCTGATTCCAAGCGGCGCAAGTCGAGAATATCATTGACTAAGCGTACTAGGCGTTCGCTTTGTCTAGCAGCGATGTCAATCATATTCTTCATCTTTTCCGGTTTTTTATCAAAAACGCCACCAGCAAGTAAACCCAGAGAACCGTAAATTGAAGTTAAAGGCGTTTTGAGTTCATGACTGACTATGGAAATAAACTCTTGTTTCATCTGGTCAATTTTGCGTCTTTCGGTAATATCTTCCACAGTCCCAACGAACAGAATCACCTTTCCATCACTTGACTTGATTGGTGCGGTTCGCACTTGGGTATAACAGATTTTTCCTTGACGATCTTGGTAGCGCAGTTCGTTAAATACTCCTTCCTTACCTGCGGCTACTACCTCTGACCAATGTTGAAACACCCATTGGCGATCGTCAGGATGAACAAATTCTTTCCAACCATCCCCCAACGCTTCCTCAGCTGATGTACCGATGATTTGTTGATAGACGGGATTGCTATAGATACATTTTCCTGTAACGTCACAGAGGAAAATGCCAATGGGAGAAAACTCACTCAAAGAGCGGAATGTTTCTTCACTTTGACGCAAAGCTGCTTCGGCTTGTTTGCGGGAGGTAATATCATTGTTAATTTCTAGGATTTTAATCGGTCTACCCATCGCGTCTTTTTGCAACACCCAACGGCTAGCTACCGTTAAAGATTGATGATTCCGATGTTGATGTACTAGTTCTCCTTCCCAGTAGCCTTGCTCAAATAATTGGGCTTGAATCTCTGCTAATGGTTGGGGAAATTGAGTTTGCAAAAGAGTATAAACTTCCTTTCCCAAGGCTTCGGCTGAAGTCCAACCATACATTCTTAGGGCTCCTTGGTTCCAGAAAGTAATTACCCAATTCAAATCGCAAGTCATGATGGTGTCATGAGCCAAATCTAGCAATTGGGCTTTTTCTGATAACAGGAATTGAGTTTGTTGCTCTTTAAATAAAGTTTTGAGTAAGCGATCGTTCACTTGATTCAATTCGGCGGTTCGTTCATTTACTCTTTGCTCAAGTTCAGCATTTAGTTTTTGTAAAGCTTCTTCGGCTTGTTTGCGCTGGGTAATATCAACAGAAAAAAGGATAATCCCACCAATTTCACCTTTAGCAGTATGCCAGGGATGAATCTCCCAGAACAGCCATTGCTGCGATCCATCTGCCCGGACAAACAAATCTTCTTCAGATTTCTCGATCGCCCCTGCCAAACAACGTTGATGAATCTGTCGCCAACGTTCGGGAATTTCGGGAAAGATTTCGTAGTGCGATCGACCAATCAGAGATTCCAGCGAACTAAGGTTATATTCATCTACCCAACGCTGGCTTGCCATGATATAGCGCATATCCCGATCGAACATCGCAATCCCAGCAGGCGCATACTGAGCAAATAACCGCAGGAGAGCTTCGGTTTGCTTGCGTTCTGCCAGTTCCCTTTGCACTTGTTCCCACAAGGCAGATTGCCCAAGCGCGACGCTGACTTGGGCGGCTAACTGCCGCAAAAGGTTGATTTCTGAATCTTGCCACTGGCGCGGTGCGGCACAGTGATGGGCAGCGAGTAACCCCCACAATCGATCGCCTTTGAGAACGGGAACAACCAAATTTGCCCTTACTTGTAATTTTGCCAGAAATTCAACGTGACAGGGACTAATACCGGAATTATAAATATCAGATTTGGCTGTAACTAAGCCTTGTTTAAAAGGTTCGACATACTCTTCGCCAATGCAAGGGTCGTAAATCTGGAGTGGTAAAATTGCCATCCATTCATCTGCCACCGACTCAACTACAATCGTTCCGCCCCAGCCAGGAGAAAATCGAAAAATCGTGACGCGATCGGTTTTGAGATATTCCCGCACTTCATCTACTGTGGTTTGCAGAATATCTTGTAAATTGAGCCAATTACGTATGCGTTGGGTAATTTCTGACACCAACCGCTGTTGTTCAAATTGGTGTCGCAGCTGTAGAGACGTTGCAAGCAACGTCTCTACAGCTTCTTTTCTGGCATCGATCGCCATAATTGTTCCCGACATTCGCACAGGTTGCCCTTGTTGGTTATAAAAGGCTTTTCCCCGCCCTTCAACCCAGTGCATGCTACCATCTGCCCAGACAATTCGGTACTCATAATCGTAGGGAGTGTGGTTTTTTAAGGATTGGTCGATCGCCTGATTTAATCCTTCTCGATCGTCTGGATAAAGATAACTATCAAAGGTTTCATATCTCCCATCAAAACTACCAGGCGCTAAACCAAATAACTGTTCGTGTTCTGGCGACCAAATAATTTTCCCCGTCACCATATCCCAATCCCACATCCCCATTTGTGCAGCATTTAAGGCTGTTTTTAGGTGTTGGGCACTTTCTTCTTGCAATTTCTGGCTTAGTCGTTCAAGTTTGTATTTGCTCGCCTTTAAATTGGCGCACAGGAGATTGATAATTAGGGCAACGAAGGTAAAAATTCCTAACCGCAGCAGATGGTCAAAAGCAGGTGTCCATTGGTAGAAGGGGGGAATCAAGAAGTAGTCGATCGCCAGCACAGAGAGAACAACAGATACAATACCGGGATAAATGCCGCCATACCAAGTACTCGCAATCACGGCGACGTAGAAAAACGCGCTATTCGTCTGGGTCATTAATGGCTTAATCCAGATTGTCAGCAACAGAGCGATTCCTGTGGAAGCGATCGCCACCAGGTAGGGTAGTAACAGGTGATACACTCTATATTTCATGCTGCTCTCTCTGGCATTGGAATTTTCCGGCTTTTCAGCACTCTTATCATTACTATTAACGATCAATAATACCTGGAAATACGGATCTGATAGGGCTACCAACTCAAAACTTAAGAATTAAAACTCAGAACTTCCCACTGTTAAGATTTCCCCTGCTTCACCAAATTGTCCCACTATTGTCTAATAACGCAAGTTGCTATACTGTTCACGGTCATAGCCAGTAGGGGCGAAGCATTCCGGTAGTAATTTGTTGGTTGAACCAAAAGATATTTGCCGGAATGCTTCGCCCCTACAAATCCAAAATAACTGTTTGTGTCCGTGCAGAGTATAGTTATCATCCTTCGGGTGCGTCAGAACTAAAACTTCCTGTGACTTGCCCAAATTTTACAGTCTGACGCACTCTACTTGAGATAAGTAGGTGTAAATAAATAAAGTAGGGTGCGTCAGAACTAAAAATTCCTGTGACTTGCCCAAATTTTACAGTCTGACGCACAGGACAAACCTTTTGTCTAATAGCTTGAGATATTTCAAATGGAAAAGTTAACAATTGTCCTAAGTTTCGCTTTTTTCCTTTTAATCCCTCTAACCTCGCCCAGAGAAAACAAAGCTTTAGCTAATCAATCTTTCTTGATGACACAAGCTACTAATAATGATAGCGAAAAAGTAATGGATTTAGTTTGGCGACTTCCAGAAGTACAGCAAAAAGCGGCAGAAATCAGAAGGTTATCAAATGGCAAAATAAGAGTTAAATTAATGATAGAAAGTACACCAACTAAAACTGAACCTTTTTACACGGTGAGACTTTTTGAAGATCATCCCGATCGCATTGTCACACTTTATTGGTTTCGCGTTAATATGCCAGAAGAAAGGATTACCGTGCAAGATGAAATCACAGGCGAATACGTTTCCTTAGAACAATGGCGGAAAAAATGAAAGCGATAGAAATACAAAATAACTTTGGTTTAGATTGTTTGCGGTTGTGCGATCGGCAAATCCCCACACCCAGTATAGGACAAGTCTTACTAAAATTACACGCTGCTTCCCTAAATTATCGAGACTTATTAGTAGTACAAGGACGTTATAATCCCAAACAAAAATTACCCTTAATTCCCCTTTCCGATGGCGTAGGCGAAATAGTTGCTGTTGGCGAAGGAGTAACGCGAGTTAAAGTAGGTGAAAGAGTTGCCAGTATCTTCTTTCAAAAATGGTTAGCGGGAAAACCCTCAAAAGAAGTATTTCGCTCAACTTTAGGTAGTCCTGTAGATGGTGTATTAGCAGAATACATTGTGTTAGATGAAAATGGAGTAATTCCAGTTTTGCAACATCTTTTCGATGAAGAAGCTGCAACTTTACCTTGTGCTGCTGTCACTGCTTGGAATGCTTTAATAACTGGTGGTAATTTGAAAGCTGGAGACACTGTACTTTTGCAAGGTACTGGTGGTGTTTCTCTGTTCGCTTTGCAGTTTGCAAAAATGTCTGGGGCGCGAGTTATTATTATTTCCAGCAGTGAGGAAAAGTTGGAAAAAGCGCTGAAATTAGGTGCAACTGATGGAATTAATTATAAAACAAATCCTAATTGGGATGAACAGGTTTATCAATTAACAAATGGTGTCGGTGTTGATTATGTGGTAGAAGTGGGAGGTGGGGGAACTTTACCTAAATCTTTCCGCGCCGTTTCTGTGGGTGGACATATTAGTTTAATTGGGGTTCTCACGGGTAACACGGCGGAAGTTAACCCTTTACCTATTTTGCATAAAGCTGTTACTGTTCAAGGTGTTTATGTTGGTTCCCGTGAGATGTTTGACCAGATGAATCGGGCGATCGAATTACATGGAATTAAACCAATTGTCGATCGCACTTTTCACTTTACAGAAGCAAGGGAAGCTTTAGAATATTTGGCAAGTGGGGCACATTTTGGTAAAATTTGTCTGAGGTTCGATTAGTATGATAGTAAGGAGGTCGATGTAAATAAAGTAAAAACTATGGCGGGCAGGTGCCCCACCCCAAAATAATGTTGTAATTTTTGTGGGGGGGGAACCCTCCCCGCCCCAGGAAAATGTTAGCTTAAATCAGTACATTGTATTTTTGTTGAGTAGGGTTAGTTAATTATTGCTGAAAAACCAGACTGATGAACACTTACCCTGCTTTCCAAGTACCATGAAATCCCATCGGAACAACGCTAGGTAATCCTAATTTACACACAGGTTCATCATCTAATCTTTCGCTATCAAATACCCAAACTTCGCTTTGATTGTTGTTACCATCATAGACAACTGTTAACACCCAACCTTGATGAGGATGTAGGGAATCAGGTGCATAAATTGGTTCTACAGGATAGTGATTTTCGCCTAAGTTTGCTTCTTGGAGGGTGTTGGTTTGATGGTCGAAACGTGCGATCGTACTATATATTTCCCTAGTAGTGTCCGAATTCTTGCCATGCAAAGACATGAAAGTGTAACGAGAAAATTCCCCGACATTTTCCTGGGGTACAATAGGAAATTCACCATCTCGATCGAGCAATTCTTCACTTGATTTTACCTTACCAGTTTCAGGATCGAGACGCACTTGCCACAAGGTTGATTTAGCAGGAAGTTGAATTTCTCCACTAGGTAATTGTTTGAGACGTTGATTAGTTTGAAAATCTTGATAACGAAAGAAATCGATCGCAATTTCTCCGTTATTATCTACATAACCGTTGCTAAAATGCCATTGATACCAAGGTTCAGCTTCGCTTTTACTTACTAGGGATAGAGTTGTGCGATCGAAAACTAAAACTTGAGTTCCTAACTGCGGTTTCCATTCCATTACATCGCTGTAACTCTTACCAAAAAGGGTTGGCAATAAGTTTACTCGTACTGGTGGAATAAAAAATATTAAATATTTACCTGCCATGACAAAATCATGAATTAAAGGAACTCCATCCACAGGACAACTAGACTTTCGCCGGATTTTACCAGTTGAATCACTCTGATAAATATTGAGAGTTGAATTCTTTCCTATACTCACGCCAAAGTTGAAAATTTCCCCGGTTTTAGCATCGCATTTTGGATGGGCAGAAAAAGTTAAATTCTCACCTAAACCAGATAAATCATCTAATCCTTGAGTTTGCAAAGTTTCTAAATCTAAAGCATGAGGTTTTCCGCCTTCCCAAAGTGCTAAAAGTTTATCTGGCAAAGCTAAAACTGAAGTATTAGCAGAATTTTTCACCGACCTAAACCACTGATTCCAAAAAGGCCCAGGCGCAGTCATGCCATAATTACCATAGAGGTATTTACCAGCTTTTGATTCTTCTAAATATCCAGCAGTTTGCACATAGCGATAAATTCCCGTAGCGCCATTATCGCTGAAATTTACGCCCAGAATTGCCCCATCACCATCAAACCAATGCCCAACTTTTTCGCCACCACGTTCTAATCTAGCGGGGCCATTACGATAGAGTGTACCACGCAAACCTGCGGGAATTTTACCCGCAATAATTGACAAGGGAGTTAAAGGAAATTCTTGTGCTGGTTGGGAAATCGCATTTGCCCAAGCTTTCCGAGTTGAGGGTTTAGTAATTGTTGTCATCTTTCGCAGGTAGGAGAAACGCAGAGTTTATCAGTTCAAATTTGCTTTTTGTCAAGCCGTTATTTAAAAATTGTAACAAAAAAGTACCTTTAGAGGTATGACTGAGAACCAAACTCATGGTTACAATATTGTCTTAGCTATTTTTTCCCAAAAATAAACATTTCCAGTTGTATTGTTTGTATGTTTATGAAGGCATTGTATCAGCAAGTAAAAGAGAGTCTGTTAACACTAATTGGTCATGGTGTGGAAGCTTTCCCCGCTTTTTTGACGGCGCTTATTGTTGTTTGTTTAACTTCTTATATTGCTAATGTAGTCAGACAGGGAGTAAAAAGGATTGGGGCACGTACTATTAAAAGTTTATCTTTGCGATCGCTCCTCATCCAAACCAGCTATGTTACAGTTTGGGTAGTTGGCATTCTGGTTGCTTCTGTAATTGCTTTCCCTGATTTACGCTTAGGAGATTTAATTGGTTTACTAGGGTTAAGTTCGGTTGCATTTGGTTTTGCTTTTCAAGATATATTCAAAAACTTTTTAGCAGGAATCTTGCTATTATTGCAAGAACCTTTTCGCATTGGCGACCAAATAATTGTCCAAGATTATGAAGGTACAGTAGAAGATATTGCGATTCGTTCTACACAAATTGTCACCTATCAAGGGGAAATAGTCGTAATCCCAAATGCTGTTTTATTTACTAACCCAGTACAAGTATTAACCGCCCAACGTCAGCGGCGCACAGATTTAGGAATAGGTGTAGATTACAATACTAATTTACGTTTAGCTGTAGATGTTTTGCTACAAGCAGTATCAGAAATCGAGGGTGTTTTAGCTGAACCAAAACCAGAAGTAGATGGATTAGGTTTTGGGGAAAGTTCGATCGATTTTGTCGTGCGTTATTGGACTTTACCGCAAAAAATCCACGTTCGCCGCACTAGAACCAAAGTAATAATTGCCTTAAAAGAAGCGTGCGATAAAGCAGGAATTAATATTCCCTATCCTATCCGCACGCTTTACTATTATGACCAAGAAAAATACAACGATAACGTCGCTATTTCCAATGGTAAAAAAGCTGGCGAGTGAACAATTTTTGAGTTGTAGGGTGCGTCAGATAGCAAAAAATTGGAGAGAGATCGCTAAATTTCGGCTTCTGACGCACCCCACTAAACGTAACTAGTAACTTGAGTTAGTTGTAGGGTGCGTCAGATAGCAAAAAATTGGAGAGAGATCACTAAATTTCGGCTTCTGACGCACCCTACTAAACGTAACTAGCAACTTGAGTTAGTTATTTTGATTCTCAGTTACTTGCTGCACTTGTTCTACAGTTAATTCAAGTGCTTGGGCGATTTGTTCCACAGTTAAACCCAAAGCTAGTAAACGGGATACAGTTTCCAACTTGGTTTCTAGTTCAACCTCTTGCTTAATACTTTGATAAACCCTGGTTTGTTTAAATTCGGTTTCGGTGAAGTTAAACATTTGGCGGATTTCCTCCCTGCTTAATTGAGTGAATTTGTAAACTAAGATTGTTTCTATTAATTCTAGAATTTCTCGCTTGGTTGTGGCATCTGTTATTTGTTCTCGCGCTTGAGAGATTAATTCTCTGGCGCTGGTAACTGCTGTTTCCTCCCTTTCAATTATTAATTGTACAATTCTCAATCCGAAAGTGTTGTTTGCTGCTTCTCCTAATTCATCTAAATAGATGCGTTGTACTTGGGGAGTGGAAAGCAAACTTTGATAGGGTATTGTGTCTGCTGTTTCTATTCTGCGAGTGGGATAAACTACTACCGCACGCCAAAGGTTTACGGTTTCGTTTTGGCGGAGGTAAAGGAAGATTTCGGAGAATAAGCGGCGGTAAAATGTTGTATCTGGTTGGAATTGGACTTCTGTGAAATATACTGTTTCTGCGTTGGTGTTGGGAACGGGGATGAATACGCCATCTATTCGGAAGGCGGTTTGTTTGATTTCAACTGAGACGAATTGATAGGTGTTGATATCGATGTTTGGTTGTCCTATTAATTCAAAAAAGATGCGGGGGAAGGTTTTGAATAGGCGGTAGAATATGGAGTCGGTTTTCACGTTGGTTTTGCTTTTTGGTGTTGAGGTGGAATTTTAGTATTTTAGTTGTTTGGCGGTAACAACATTCTTTCTTCAATTCCTTCCCAGGTTTTTGGTGAGACTCGCACTGCGGCTTGTTTGCATTGCAAAATTAGATTGTTTGCATAGAAATAGTTTTTGAGTGTTACTGCTTCTTCTTCAGATAAATTTATTAGTTCCGGCCTAAGATTGAGAGCATTTAGCCAAGTTTCTAGAATACGTTCCACAAATTTTTGTCGTACTGTAAGTGGTTCATTATCATCAGGACTTTGAGCTTTTAGGGCTTTCAATCTAGCAATTAATGTAGTCAAATTTAAAGCATGAAAAATTTGCATTTGTTTTAATTCCTCGGCAAGCTTAATAGCCTCATTAATGGCGTAGGCATTGGGTTTGGCGTTGGTGGAGGCGATTTCGTAGGCGATGGCGTAGATGGCGTAGGCGTTGGCATTGGGGTTGGCGTTGGCAATGGCGTTGGCGTAAGCGATGGCGTAGACTTTGGCGTTAACTTTGGCATTAGCTTTTGCGTTAGCTTTTGCGTAGACGATGGCATAGGCTTTGGCGTAGGCGATCGCACGTTTAACCACAGGTTTTAGATCTGCTGGTGAACCATTTGTTGCCTGTTCTGCCCATCTCAATAAATCTTTCAACTTCGGACTAATAATGTAATTTTGTGCTTCCTTTTCCATCAACAACAACAACTCATCTGCGCCACCACGCATTAACCCAGCCACCAACAAAAATACTTCTTTCCAGCGTCCATCTTTCAGGTGTTGACTAACCAGTTGATTAATCAATCTATTGTCATCAATGTACTGGGCGGTTAAATATTCTTGTAGCGTTAAATGGGAGAAGGAAAAAACATCCTCTGCTCGTTCTACCAAAATCCCTTGTTGAATAGCAATGGCATTCAAAACTTTTTCACCATCCAAATGCTGAGGTGCATTCAAATTACCAGCTAAAAAGGTTTTGATTTGCTGTACAATTTCTCGCTGAGGAAAGAACAACCGATCTGCTTCAAAACCTGTATAAGCAATTTCAGATAGTAGTATCTCTTCTAATTCTGTATGCAGCCCTTGGTAAATTTCATCTCGCAGAATCCGTTTTTCTGATGCCCATTCTTCTAACAAAATTCGCAGTGCTTTGCGGTAAAGAACACTGCGATTATCAGGAAAGTTTTGCGAACGATCGTAAACTAAACAGAGAAACGTTAATAATAAAGGTGTATGGGCTAACTCTTTCGCTGCTTCATTCTCTGGTTTTTGTAGCGACTCCCAACATTTTTCTCCGGTTTTTGCTTGTTTGTCTGAATCTGATTGAAACCAATTCTGAATAAATTGCTGAATTTGAGTATCATCAAAATCAGCCATTGCGACATCGCTAAAGCGGCGAAAACCACTGTGATAAGCGGCTGTGCGACAGGAGGCAATGAAGCGGTTTTTATCCTAGCGATCGACAAAGTTTTGAATTTCGGTAATTGCCTGATTCAAGTTATTTGTTGGTACTTCATCCAGTCCATCTAATAAAATCAATAATTTGCCTTGTTCTAATGCCTTGGCTGTAAATTTGTCTGGGTCTGGAAAACCACATATCCGAAATTCTTCGCTAATAACTTGCTCAATGTTGATATCGCCAGAATTAAATAATTTCAATTCAATAAAAACAGGAATGCAGCTATGTTTAAACTTTCCTTTTTTACCCTTCAGTGCTTCTAATCCCATCTTTCGCAAAAATGTAGACTTTCCTGCACCTGGGCCACCAAGTACCATAAGATATTGTTTATCATTAGCAACTTTAATTCCTTCTTGTTTGGGACATTCTTTATTTTCAAATCTTCGGCTTTTAGCTTCGCGATACGCTTCTTCTAATGTTTCAATAGATGCAAAACTACGAATAGCTGAATCATCTAAAAATAGTACAGATGTATAAATAGATTCCAAATCTACAAATTCACGCATTCCCAAAACTTTTAAAATGCCATGTCGTTCTTTGTAGTTCTGAGCATATTGCTGAGAAGCATTAAAAATTAACTGTTTGGTTTTTTCATCTAAAGTTCTGCCAAACATTCCCAGAAATTTTCCGCCTCCTCCCCAAAGTGTTTGGAAAACTGGAACTGCTATGCCGCTAATAGCTTGTGCCGCTAAAAGTTCTATTCCTGTCATAAGATGAATGGTGATTCAATATAAATTTATTGATACGAATATAGCTGATTAATCAAGCTCATCGCTACATTCAAATATTATGTAAAAGTTAAATTCATTCAGTGGGATGGTGCGTTACACTGGCGTTAACGCACCCTACGTATAGCTAGATCTATAGATCCCCGACTTCTTCAAGAAGTCGGGGATCTGGTTTTTATGATGAGCTTTTAAACTGCTACGGCAGCTTTTAATTGGAAGATTTGTTCGATCGCATCTTCCACAACTTTATCCGGTGTCGAAGCACCAGAGGTAATTCCCACGACAATTTTGCCAGCAGGTAGCCAATTTTCTACTACTTCTAAATCACCGTGTAAAATCTTATGTTCGATGCGATTTCCGGGGCCAATTCTCTCAGCACAATCGATATGATAAGAGGGAATTTTTCTTTCGATCGCTATCTCTTGTAAATGCGTAGTATTGGAAGAATTATATCCGCCAATTACTACCATTAAATCCAATTTTTCATCCACTAATTTAAACATCGCATCTTGCCGTTCTTGAGTGGCATCGCAGATTGTATTAAAGCTTTGGAAATGCTCGTTTAACTGAGCAGGGCCATACTTTTTCATCATCGTATGTTCAAACAATTTCCCAATTTGCTCGGTTTCACTTTTGAGCATGGTAGTTTGGTTAGCAATACCGATACATTCTAAATCTACATCGGGATCGAAACCCTCAGAATAAGCACGGTTGAATTTAGCTAAAAATTCCTCGCGATCGCCACCATTCAAGATATAATTCGCTACATATTCAGCTTGTGCCATATTCAACACAATCAAATATTTATCAGCGAATGAACTTGTGGCGATCGTCTCTTCGTGGTTATATTTACCGTGAATAATTGAGGTGTAACTCTTTTTCTTGTGCTTTTCCACAGTGTTCCAAACTTTTGATACCCAAGGACAAGTAGTATCAACAATTGTGCAATCTTTTTCCGAAAGCAATTGCATTTCTTGGACGCTAGCACCAAAGGCGGGTAAAATTACCACATCACCCTTACCAACGCCAGAAAAATTTTTGTTACCCTTTTCTACAGGAATAAATTCAACCTGCATTTCCCGCAATCTTTGATTTACCGAAGGATTGTGGATAATTTCATTAGTAATCCAAATTCGTTCCGTTGGGAAATGCTGACGAGTTTCATAAGCCATTGCTACCGCACGTTCCACACCCCAGCAAAAGCCAAACGCCTCAGCTAGCCGAATGGTAACATCTCCCCGTTCCAGGGTATAGTTATTTTCGCGGATTTGCCGAATCAGACTGCTTTCATACTCGGATTTCAGAACTCCAGCGACTTCCTCTTGATGACCGAATCCTTTACGATGGTAGTTTTCTGATTGTTGCAGTGAACGTTTAAAAGCTTTTGTATCCATTGTTGTCCCTTGTCTGAAAAGTCCAAGTGCAGATGTTTTCAGACTACCGGGAAATAGGCACCATTGTCATGCGATTTTCCGGGAACAGGGAACAGGGAACAGGGGATAGGGTATAGGGTGTAGGGTGTAGGGTGTAGGGTGTAGGATAAGTTTTGAATAATTTTCTCCCCTGCACCGAGAGCACCCCTGCACCGAGAGATCCCTACTCCCCCAAAACTAACTGTGTGTACATTTGGATTGCCGATCGCCAAACTAGATAACCTTGGCGGTTAAGATGTAATCCATCTGTGGTTAAATCGGCGCGAAGATGACCTTGAGCATTGGTAAATAAAGGATATAAATCTAAAAATTTTACTTCTTCTTCTTGGGCGATTACAGCTAATTGTTGGTTAAGCTGTTGAATGCGAGTGATGGGAATTGCGATTAAGCGATCGCGCCCTTCCCAAGTTGCTTCTTCCCCACCATGAGGTAAAATCGACTGTACTATGACTTGGGTTTGGGGATGAACTCGTCGCAACCGTCGGAGAATTTTGCGGTAATTTTGCAACAAAGTCCGATCGTCCACTCCTCGAATTAAGTCATTAATCCCGATCATGATGTAAATTCTTTGCGGCTGAGTGCGATCGAACAACCCCAACCTCCGCCATAAACCCTGGGAAACTTCCCCGGAAATTCCTTGGTTCAACCAATTTTTGTTTGTTGGTAACAAATCTGGCGGAAACCAAAGACTCAAGGAATCACCCAACAAAATATTTAAATGTTCAGGCTGTTTTTCGGCAGCAACTTTCGCCTCCTGCTGCAAAATATTCATCCACTTTTGATAAGTCAATTGATGTCTTTTTCCTAAACCGGGAGTGGTAGAAGAAGCTTCTGACAACAGACTTTCTCTAGCAACAGAAGGACTAATCTGATAATCAACGGGCCACCAACTATCGCGTAGTAGCCAGCCAACCACCAGTATAAGTAAAGCATTAACAGCTAGAGACAGCAAAGCCCAAGTCGGGTAATTCTTGAGGGAATTTAATACCCGATTCGATTTCAATGTGTTTGGTTCTGATTTGAGAGTGCGATCGGTCATTCGATTAGAAATTTTAGATTTTAGATTTTAGATTTTCCTTTTTCGTTCAGAATAGAGCAAATCTAAAATCCAAAACAGTATAAATTACTCGCCTAGACTCAACCCGGAAGCAAACTCTTCTCCATAAGCTTCTTCGCCATGTTCGTTGATATCTAAACCTTGGTCTTCTGCCAATGGTTTCACCCGCAACGGCATCACCAAACCCAGAAGCTTCAAGATAATTAGTGTACCAACAGCAGCAAAGATATATGTAGCTATCACACCAATTACTTGGGTAACGATTAATCCGGGATTGCCATATAGTAACCCATCATTTCCCGCACTGTTAACTGCCTTAGTTGCAAAAACACCCGTGAGAATCGCGCCTATAGTACCGCCTACGCCGTGAATCGGGTAAGTATCCAAAGAATCGTCGAATTGCAACTTCGCCCGCAAGCTCACAGCCCAAAAACAACAGAAAGCAGTGATCGAACCCATCAAAATTGCTCCCAAAGGAGTGACAAAACCTGCGGCGGGAGTTACAGCTACTAGTCCGGCGAGGAAACCGCTAGCAATACCAATCGCGGTGGGTTTGCCTCTTAATACCCATTCTGCAATAGTCCAAGTTAGACCTCCAGCTGCGGTAGCTACTGTAGTGGCAACAAAAGCTACGGTAGCTAATGGGCCTGCACCTAAAGCACTACCACCATTGAAACCCATCCAGCCAAACCACAGCAAACCAATTCCCAGTAAAACATAAGGGACGTTGTGGGGAGCAGCGGGTTGGGTGGGGTAAGTTTTCCTGGGGCCTAAAATCCAAGCAGCGACTACAGCAGAGACACCAGAACTGATATGTACGACGGTTCCTCCAGCAAAGTCTAAGGCTCCCATAGTACCGATCCAACCTTTGCCCCAAACCCAGTGAGCTAAGGGGGAATAGATAAAGGTAGACCAAAGGATGATAAACCAGAAGAAAGCTTTAAAACTGACTCGTTCAACTATTGCTCCAGAAATGATCGCTGGGGTGATGATGGCGAACATCATCTGGTAGACCATGAATAGTTGATGGGGAATGGTGGGTGTGTAGCCAATGGGATCTGGTTGATCGAAGGCAACACCATTCAAAAATGCCCATTTCAAGCTGCCTAAAATGGGATTCATGATGTAAGGGGGATTGCCTCCTGGTGTCAGTTCGTTGGGGGCAAAGGCGAGGCTGTAACCCCACAAAATCCAGGTGACACCAACAACTGCCATTAAGATCAAGCTCATCATCATGGTGTTGAGGACGTTGCGCGATCGCACCAACCCACCATAGAAAAACGCTAATCCCGGTGTCATCAACAACACTAATGCTGAGGACATTAGCATCCAAGCACTATCCCCTGTGTCGATTTTCGAGACTTCCTCTGCTGCTGGTGAGGTTGTTTCCTGACGCGAGGCATCTGGTAAAGGTGATTCTGGTGCTGGGGATGCCGGGGTAGGAGAGACTAACGTAGGAGAGGCTTCCGGCGAGACTGCCGGACTCGGAGAGACTAACGTGGGGGATGCTTCCGGCGTGAGTGTCGGACTTGGTGAAGGCGATGTTTGCGCCCAAGATTGGATTGCCGTTGGCCCAATCAACACCAAAGCCGAAATTAGACAAGGAATAATAAATTTTTTCAACATTTACCTTTTCCTTCTATTACCAAGCAAGCATTTGGCAGAAATGAATTTTATTGAACGAGTTATAAGTATATGGTTTCTGTGTTTTCTCAACCGAAATAATTTAAAATTTTATAATTTTTTCTAGTTGTTAGTTTATTGAAATTCAGTATAATTCATCAATTATAAACATAAATTACCGTCATAACTTCAGAAAATTTCTGAAGTTATGACGGTAAGTTTATTAACAAATTAGTGAATGTAGTTGCTGCAATTAGTTAAGCATTAACTAATAGTTAGTAGTTATGCCACCAGGATTATTAGAAATTCCTCCAGATTTACCTCCCAAATTGGAAGGGCCAGCTTCTTTAACAAAGCCGCTGTAGGCTTCCATGCCATGTTCGCCAATATCCAAACCGACGATTTCTTCTTCGGGAGTTACACGAATACCCAAAGTAGCTTTGAGTGCTATCCAAAAGAGGGAACTTACTAAAACGGTCATGCCTCCGACGCTAAGAATGCCGACGATTTGGGGCCAGAGTGTGGTGAAGCCGCCACCCATAAACAATCCATGTGGGCCGATTGGTTTACCAGCCAGATCAACCATCCAGGGATAACCACCTGGGCCAACGGAAAATAGCCCAACGGCTAATGTACCCCAAGTCCCGCAAACTAAGTGAACTGAAGTAGCACCTACTGGGTCGTCTATTTTGAGATTATCGAAGAAGGTAACAGCGAAAACGACGATCACCCCAGCTATTAAGCCAATGATTAAAGCACTGCCCATGTTGACGTAGGCGCAGGAGGCTGTAATTCCAACTAAGCCTGCCAAAATCCCGTTGATGATCATGGAGAGGTCTGGTTTACCAAGGTACAGCCAAGCGGTAATAGTAGCAGCGATGCCACCGACAGCACCAGCCATGTTGGTGGTGAGGGCGATGTGTGCGATCGCTTTACCATCAGCAGCCATTGTCGAACCGGGGTTAAATCCAAACCAACCCAACCACAAAATTAAGCAACCCAAGGTGGCAATACTCATATTGTGACCGGGTAAAGCCACAGTTCCACCACTTTGATATCTGCCAATCCGGGGCCCTAAAAATGCTGCACCCATCAGCGCTGCCCAGCCACCAACTGAGTGAACTACAGTGGAGCCAGCGAAGTCAAAGAATCCCATTTTTGCTAACCAGCCACCGCCCCAAATCCAGTGTCCTGTGATTGGGTAAGCAATACCTACAAGTAAAATGCTAAAGATTAAGAAGTCAAGGAATTTAATTCTTTCCGCCACAGCCCCAGATACGATCGTGGCTGCGGTTCCTGCGAATACTAATTGGAACAAAAACTTGGCTTCTAAGGGTACACCTGTCCAGTTCAAAGCGCTGAAAATGCCTTTGTAAGCGTCTCCTGTGGCTGGACTGTTATCTTGTCCATTGAGGAACATTCCACCTAGTCCGCCAATGAAGTCGTTGCCGTCGGCAAACATTAAGCTAAAACCAATTGCCCAAAACGCCAGGGTGGAAAGACCGAATACAATTAGGTTTTTCGCTAAAACGTTAACCGCGTTTTTCTCCCGACAAAAGCCAGTTTCTAACATACAGAAACCAGCGTTCATAAAGAATACTAAAAAGGCAGCGATTACTACCCACAATGTATCTAATGCTACTTTTAACTCGGCAGTTGTAGGGCCAGCAGCAGGTACCGCTGCGCTAGCGGCTGCGGGATCGGCTGGTGTCGCTGGTACCGGAACAGGTGTAAGTACAGGCGATGGAACGGCTGTGCCATCCTGTGCAGTTGTGCCTTCCGGTGAAGGTGATGCCGTTGGTGTAGCTTCTTGTACAATTCCTGGCTCTGTAGGTGTGGCAGTGGGTGTGGCATCTTGTGCGATCGCCATGTAACCCCAAGACAACACAATCATTAAAGCTAAGGGAATACAAGCTTGCCAACTAGGAGACAACCTCTTTACTCTCGTTGGCAATTTCTGCAAAAATTTGGAACTTAATACTTGGTCGAGCCGTCTATTTGCAAATGGTCTTCTAGCTTTCGTTCTCGACCTCTTCTTTCTGAGGACTAATTTAGGCATGATTTAAGCGCTGTTCTTCCGATGTGTAAAACGTCTCAAGACTTTTTCGACTAATGTTTGGTGATTGTAACTTGAGGGGATTATTTTTAGATATTTTTTCCCCAATTTTACTTAGGACAACTATGCGTTTTAGGTTTCAAATCTGACTATAGTCAATCTTTTTGTCCAAGAATTCTGTAGCAATTTATACATTTTCCTGCATAAGGCAGTAAGCAGAGGGGCACAGGGGCAGGGGGGGCAGGGGAGCAGGGGAGAAAATTATGGAAAACTTACCCTAAACCCTAAACCCTAAACCCTAAACCCTATTCCCTATTCCCAACTAATGTGTGTCTTGCAAATACTGCTTGTAACCAACATTATCTAGCTTGGTTTGTTTGTTAATTACGGATTCTGAGAGATTTTGGCGGTATTGTACTACTTTTTCTTGCAATTGAGGCTGATAAGTCGCTAAAATTTGCACTGCTAAGAGTCCAGCATTGGTGGCGTTGCCAATAGCAACAGTTGCTACAGGAATTCCTGCAGGCATTTGCACAATGGAATAAAGCGAGTCAACGCCTTGGAGGTGACGACTGGGTACGGGTACGCCAATTACAGGCAAAGGAGTTAGGGAAGCTACCATTCCGGGCAAGTGAGCAGCGCCGCCAGCACCAGCGATAATAACTTTTAAGCCACGCTGGGCGGCTGTTTGGGCATAATTTACCATGCGTTCAGGGGTGCGATGGGCGGAGACGATGGCAACTTCACAGGTTACACTGAATTCTTCACAAATGGCGATCGCTCCCTGCATAGTTGGTAAATCGGAATCGCTGCCCATGATAATACCAACTAATGGTTGGTCAGTCATTGTACAAAAGTTCGACAAGTCAAAAGGTTATTAGTTATTCTGACAGAGGTTGTAGCAAACAGAACCAATGATTTTTCCGGTGCAGATTACTAACGTTAGATTTCCAGGGTACAAAGGTCTACAAAAAATCTCGATCGACTCCCAAGGCAAGATTACCAAAATTCAGCAAATGGGTGTCGTTAATTCCCAAAGTTCTACAGCAAATCAACATATTATAGATGTTGCAGGTGACTGGGTTTCTTTAGGTGGTGTAGATTTACAAATTAATGGGGCGCTTGGTTTAGCATTTCCTGAATTAAATTCGGACAATTGCGACAAACTTCCGGCAATTTGTGATTTTCTTTGGCATCAAGGAGTTGATAGTTTTTTACCAACTTTGGTGACAACTTCTCTGGAAAATTTTCACCAAAGTTTAGCAATTTTCGCAGATTTTGTTAGTTCCCAATCAGAAAATAAACCTACAGCCAAAGTTTTGGGTGTTCATTTAGAAGGGCCATTTTTAAATCCCCAAAAACGCGGGGCACATCCGGTTGAGTATCTTTTGCCTTTAACTCTGGAAAATGTCAAGCGAGTTTTGGGCGATTACCCAAGTGTTGTAAAAGTTATTACTTTAGCACCGGAATTAGATCCAACGGATGAAGTAATTTCTTATTTACAAGACTTAGGAATTATCATCAGTTTAGGACATTCTCAAGCGACATTCAATCAGGCAGAAAAGGCTTTTAAATTGGGTGCTTCAATGGTGACTCATGCTTTTAATGCTATGCCAAGTTTACATCACCGCGAACCTGGATTATTAGGGGCAGCAATTCTTGATTCTAATGTAAGATGTGGTTTAATTGCTGATGGACAGCACGTTTCTTTAGCGATGATGCAAATATTGCTTCGTGCTAGTGATTACGATAAGGGAATTTTTTTAGTTAGTGATGCACTTTCGCCTTTAGGTTTACCTGATGGTGTTTATCCTTGGGATGTCAGAGAAATTGAAGTGAAAAATAGCACCGCTAAGTTGCCAGATGGTGTTCTAGCGGGGACTACTTTGCCGTTATTAGCGGGAGTACAAAATTTGGTAAGGTGGGGGATTTGTGTTCAGGAAAAAGCGATCGCATTAGCCACCGTTTCTCCCCGCAAAGCAATGGGAATTCCAGCTATAATTGGGCAATCTGGCTATCAATTATTACGCTGGCAAACTAGTCAATCCCAAGCAACTAATGAACCTCTTTTACGTTGGCAAAGACTCTTAACCTAACTCTAAAGTTGTAACTCCAAAAACCTTTGTAATATCAAACTCTGGTATGCCACCAGTGTACATTCTCACGCATTCAAATACTGGCTGCATCCGATACTTTTGCGCTAGGAAAATAGCTTGGGGATTTGCATCTGGTGTATCCAGAAAAATTGCTTGATTTTGGGCATGGTTAATCAAAGCTAGAAACAGCGACTCTGCTATTTCTAAATCATCGGCAAATAAAGGCCCAATTTTAAAACCATTGCGACATTTTCGCAAAACTCCATAACCAGATAAATTGTCATTTTTGAGGAATCCATAAGCAGAATTTTCCGGTTGATTAATCCATTTTTGCAGAAATTGCGGGCGGGGAGTGGGGAAGCATTGGCGATCGTAATTCAGTAAATTTTCTATTGGTACATTGGATAAAGGTACAATACTTTTATTATAATCTGTAGCCATTCCCAAACCTGCATAACGTACATGACGATAAGCTGACTGAAAACCAAATTTACGATAATTTTCAACTTGCGCTAACACTCCATCCAAAGCAACATTTCTATTTTCTAATAGCTTTAAACCTGCGTTCCAAGTTTGTAAACCAAAACCTTGACCTCGCCAATTTGGTTTAACAATATACAAACCAATAAAGCCAAATGTGTCATCATATCTAACAGCAGAAATACTACTAATAGGTTCGCCATTAATTTCACCTATTAAAAAACCACCAGTATCGGCTGCATAAAATGCTTCTGCATCGTAAATTCCTGGGTTCCAACCTTCTGCTGCTGCCCATTCTAAGGATAATTCTAAATCAGCCAGAGTCATGGGTCGAATTTTAAATAGATTGCTGTTGATATCTGCCATAAAATTTACTTGAAGTTGATTAACTGTTAACCAAGATTTTATATTATGGTTTTGGCTGACCACAATTATGTTAAATTAAATTTTGGCAACTTGTTAGGCAAACCCAAATTCATGAACGCAGCTGACGACAAAACTATTGTTCAAAACTACTTTAATTCTACTGGCTTTGACAGATGGCGACGCATTTACGGGGATGGTGAAGTTAACAAAGTCCAACTGGACATTCGCAACGGACACCAACAAACTGTAGATACGGTAATTAGCTGGCTAAAAGCAGATGATAATTTAACTGATTTATCTATCTGCGATGCTGGATGTGGTGTGGGTAGCCTCAGCATTCCCCTAGCACAAGCTGGCGCTAAAGTTTATGCTAGCGATATTTCCGAAAAAATGGTCGGTGAAGCTAAAGATAGAGCACAACAAGTTCTAGGAAATAATCATAATCTCACCTTTGCTGTTCAAGATTTGGAATCATTAAGCGGCAAGTATCACACTGTAATTTGCTTGGATGTATTAATTCATTATCCTCAAGAAAAAGCGGCTGATATGATTAATCATCTCAGTTCTTTATCAGAATCAAGGTTAATAATTAGCTTTGCACCAAAAACTCTTTGTCTCAGTTTGTTGAAGAAAATAGGCAGTTTTTTCCCAGGGCCTAGTAAAACAACTCGCGCTTATTTGCACCGAGAAGTTGAGATTGTGAAAATATTGGAAAGTTGCGGATTTTCCATAGAAAGACAAGCAATGACTAAGACTCGTTTTTACTTCTCTCGCATCCTAGAAGCAACTCGTAAATAAAATAAACTTAATTTAAGTTCGTTGTAACGACTTTAGTCGTTCCTTTGTCAGAATAGAACGACTAAAGTCGTCACAACGAACAAGTCTGTTGTAACGACTGAAGTCGTTTCTTGGTGAGTAAAAAATATGATGCGGATTTTTTTAATGTTTGGGGCAATTTTTGGGGCTGTGTCTGTAGCTGCTGGCGCTTTTGCTTCCCATGCCTTGAAGGAAAAACTTACAGAAAGAGCGATCGCTATTTTTGAACTAGGCGCTCGTTACCAAATGTATCATGCTTTGGCTTTGGTGTTGGTGGCGTTGCTGCTGACTCGATTTGAAAAACCCACACCGTTTCTGCTAACATCTGGTTGGGCTTTTATTTTGGGTGTAATAATTTTTTCTGGCAGCTTGTACGCTTTGAGTTTAACCGGGATCAAGTGGCTAGGAGCAATTACACCCGTTGGGGGTGCAGCTTTTATAGTAGGATGGAGTTGTCTGGCGATCGCAGCTTGGGCGTTGAAGTAGTCAGCCATTAACATTATTATTTTCCCCTACCATGTCCAATTAGAGGGGGGTGCCATGAAAGAATTCTTAATGATCTCTGGTGGGATTTTCTTAATTTTAATAGCTTTAATTGCAGTAACGGTCTTAGCTATAGTCATTGCTGTATTTATCTTCCTACCTAAATATCTTAAATCTCTGCCTCAAACAATGGAGTTAAACGAGGAAGCACAGGACTATGTAAATACAGCAATTTTAGAAACAGTCAATGATTGGAACTTTAAAAAGCTTTACGACAGAGCTACACCCCAATTTTTAGAATTATCCCACTCGGAAGAAACAGAAAAAATTGTTGCTTTTTGTCGTCAACTTGGCAAACTAGAATCCTATAAAGGTGCTGTAGGAGGATGGCATTCCCCAGAATCAAGCAAAGAAATGTATCTAGGTAGTAGTCAGAAATTTGGCAAAATCGCTTTAGGTAACTATGTTGCTGAAGCAGATTTTGAAAAAGGCTCAGCCACAATAAAAATGCAAATTATCAGGCGAGAAAATCAATGGTTAATTAATAGTTTCACCATTAGCACTCAAGGAGTAATTACCACTTTAGGAATTCCCACTACCTTGGAAGCATTAGTAGAGACCGATCAAAAGAAACGCCTCTTAGAAGCTTTAATTAAGGGAGATGAACCGAAAGATTAATCATCTGGTTGGCGCGATCGTCTAAATTTACGCCAATACAAATTATTAAATTATTTCGGCTTTACAGTAAATCTTTGGCGGTGTTTCTGTAAAATATTTAAATAATGCTGGACATAACCAACCTTCCATATCTTTGGTTTCCCAAATATACCAGTTACCCCCATATTCCTCTTTTAACCAACTTAATTCTGCTTGATATCCCGGAAAAGGATTACTAGAAAATAATAAGCGAAACCCATTTTCAGCCAGGGGAATATCCTGTACTAAAACATCAATCATTTGGGGTATACCGCTAACAAAAGGTTCTTTTACTAGTCCTACTCTTTCGTCATCAAAAACCCATGTCTGTTCATATTTGTAGGGAAAAATTACCATGATTGCATTAAACATCAGACTACCTCTCACTTTTATTATTAACAGAATTATTTGGGGATAAATTATGGTTTTCTAAAACCTCTTCCTCTTTGATTTGGACTTCATCACTAATATTTAACAGTGACTCAGGTTCGCTCAGTAGTTGTCGCATTAAGATCTGGATTTCTTTTTCAAATTGACGCTTTCCTTGGTGAAAGAAATCTTCAGAATTAGAACGATATAAACCGTTAGTTACCTGATCAGGGATAGTATTTGCTAATAGGGACGGACTCTGTAATAAAATTAGCGAAACTCCCCCTAATGTCCCATTAACTAATTGGCAAACTATCCGAGCCAAATTGATTTTCATTTTGGATCACACAGATAATCTTACATCAATCCTATTATAGATATGGAAAAATGTTATTAGTTATGATATTTTTTGGTAAAACATACTTGTAAAAATAATGGCAAATACATACTTATTTTTAGCTAAGCGCGGCAAAAACCAATGGTGGCGTTACCTGTCAGCAATATCTTTGATTTTATTTTCCTGGTTAGTGATTGGTAATATACCTGCTTTAGCTTTAATACTTTTAGTATTTTATGATGGTAACGATCGCACAAGTTTTGACTCGGAACTAAATCGGTTTGACGGAATAGATTTATTATGGAATTATTTAGTAATTCATTTTGCTTTTATGGTTTTTCTACTTGCTTTGTATATTGCAGTTAGGTTTATACATCAGCGAGAATTCATTAGTTTAATTACTCCCAGAAGTCAAGTTAAGATTTCCAGAATTGTCCAGGGATTTTGGCTGTGGTTTATTCTTTTAGGTATTGCTTGCGCGATCGAATATGCACTGTTTCCCCAGAGTTATGAGTTTAGTTATAACCCAAGTAAATTTTTCCTATTTCTCCCTTTTGCCTTACTTTTAACTCCCATTCAAACTAGCGTTGAAGAGCTTTTTTTTAGAGGCTATCTAATGCAAACAGCTAGCTTAATTACTCGTATACGCTGGATTCCTGTTGGCTTTTCATCGTTAATCTTCGCAGCTATCCATTTAGGAAATCCCGAAGTAGAATCAAATTTTTTTATTTTAGCTCTTTTTTACTTAGGGTTAGCTTTTTTCTTAGCGCTCATTACTGTTAAAGATAATAGTTTAGAACTAGCTTTAGGAGTTCATGCGGCGAATAACTTATTTACTATTTTGTTAGTTAATCCCATTAATTCTGCTTTACCTGCTTATCCAGTTTTTAATTATACATTAAATCCTTTATACACTTTAGTAAGTAGTGCGATCGCAGCCATCATCTTCTATCTAATTATCTTCCGAAAAAATTCCCAAGATAGACAAGATAATCAAACAACTAAAATGCCAGAACCAAAAATTAACAGGAAACCCCAGTAATCAGAGAAATCAATTTAGGGGTTTCCTACCTAGCTTAAGAGATCAAAATCTTAACAACTCTACTTGCAGGAAATTGTCTCCTTGTCTGTAATTTGGTTGGGTTACTACTTGTCCTTCACCTAATTTAACAACAAAAGTGTCAGGCCAAGTTGCTTCTAAATCAGGGCCTCCAACACCTATAGGTAAAGTTTGAGTGCTATAGGCAATAGCACCATAAGCGGGTTGATAAATACCGTAAGTAACCTCAGCTTCACTAAATTGACTAAAGTTATATCGATTAATTTCCAAATCCTCTACAACTGCGGGATCGAT
This sequence comes from Floridaenema aerugineum BLCC-F46, assembly GCF_041929345.1. Classification (NCBI taxonomy): domain Bacteria; kingdom Bacillati; phylum Cyanobacteriota; class Cyanophyceae; order Aerosakkonematales; family Aerosakkonemataceae; genus Floridanema; species Floridanema aerugineum. The sequence continues at coordinate 397 of NZ_JBHFNQ010000136.1, read as the reverse complement.
TTGAATTCTCGATCTTGGCACAACCTGTGCATCAGCAACAAGAGGAATCCCTACAATTAAAGCAGACATTCCCAGAAGGGAAGCAATTTTGGCGATAGTTTGCATAGCTTGTTTCTCTGGTGTGATATTGGTTGGATTGATTTGTGCTACAAATAAACATCGTTTACCTCAGATGTAGAAACGTTTGATAAAACGTCCTGACATCTGTAGCTTTTTCACTCTTCACCACACTTAAGAAAGACTTTTCTCTAGCTATGTTAGGGGTCGAGTAGAGAGTCACCCCTCTACCCTCCCATTCAAAACCGTGCTTGCGACTTTTCACCGCACACGGCTACTTGTTAATTCGGTGTTTGTCACCACATACCGCTTTGCCCACTTATAGGGCTTAGGCGATTAG
>NZ_JBHFNQ010000135.1:0-8275 GCF_041929345.1 Floridaenema aerugineum BLCC-F46 | reverse complement strand
TGGCACACCTTCTGGCACAGGCTGAAATGCTTGTACAGTAATCATTCTAATTGCTGATGTAGTTCGTTGTGCCAGGTGTGCCATCACTTTTTTAATTTGAATTTTTCCTAGTTGTGGCACAGCTAAAAAGTAAAAACCCCTGGTACTAGTACCAGGGGTTTCTGCTTTTGGCATTTAGCTACCTCTTGTTTGGTCACACTTACTTGGTGGTTAATCGTTAGGGATATCAGACACATCAAGGCCAACCGCCTTACAAAGTGTTTTGAGTGAAACTTTGTAAAGCCGTGCCAAGGCGACAGCATTTTCCAGGCTTGGGAGCGCTTCACCGCTCTCCCAATCCGCTTGTCTACGTTCGGAGACACCTATTATTGCTTTTACTTGAGGTCTGGTATAACCCAGTTCTTCTCTAAGTACTCTCAATGGACTTTTTTCCTTCTCCGGCTGAGATGATTTTGTGTTTATCATAGCGACGTTTACTTCATGAAGCAAACGTCTTGACTTTGGCAATAGACATGACGTAAACTTCATGCTGGTAGATACAAAAACAGGTAGGCAAGTTGATTGCCTTGTCAGGGTGCAATTAGTTTACCTGTCTTTTTCTTCCTTTTTCTCTTAAATGAGAGCGTCACCAAGGGCGCAAGCTTGGTGTTGATTTGGGCCAGTGCCTATCGCCAATCACTAATAAAACTCGCGGAAGTGTTCTTCTAGGGAAATTTCCATTTTTCCATTTCAACAACGACTCAAAAGCTCAGTTCCCTATCCAAAGCCAAAAGGAGGTGATGCCATAAGTTGATTATGGGGAGCGAAACTAAGACTGATTTAAACGCGAATTGAGTAACGCCTGAGTATTAGTCAGGGGAGACAATCTCCCCTGTTTTTCAACCATGAAAACAGCAATTAAATCAACCCAAGAGCAAATAGTCCAATTTGTAAGAGCTAGGTTTCATTACAGGGGATGGATAACCAAAAATGTTGACAGATACAGAGGTAATATTTGCATGGTTCTTCATCCTAGTTCTCCTGAATATTGCTACTTTGTTATTTTTCTTTTTGACAGTCGCATTAGGCTGTTACCCAAAGAAGATAACGAGCAATACAAAGCAGCCAAAGTGATTATCAAAGAGGCGTTGAAACAATGTTTACTTGCCCAAAATGCAACAGTAAAACCATAGTTTTAGATAGCCAAAAAATATTGGAGCACATTCGCAGAAGACGTGAATGTCAGAACTGCAAACACCGATTTACTACAAGAGAAGTAATAGTGTTTGGAAAAAACACTAAGAAATTTACCAACATTCTTGAAACAGCAAAGGAGTTAATTTATGAGAATCGACAAGATTCATTACCAGCTTAATTGCGTCGTCGGTAGCGGTCTTAGCGAAAGTTTTACCTTTATTGTTGAACCTGAACTGGGGGACTCACTTGATAATAATTTCGCGGAATTAAGAGATTGGGCACATAAAGTTAAAATGCCAAGCGAAAATGATATTTACCACAAAATTCAAAAAGGCCAACAAGCTCTTAGAGAGTTAGATGCCCGGATTGAAGAAAAGAAACAACAATGGAATGAAATGCGAACATTCTTAATAGCTCAAGGCATTAATCCCAATGCCCCTGAAATGCCACTGCCACTTAAATCTTTACCTCAAGCAATTGATGGTGAAATTGTCGATAAAGATATATGAGAGCAATGGGTTAAAGAGTATGAGTTGGATAATATTCCCTTCTAATTGAAGGGTTAATGGGTAAAACATAGCGGCATAAGCCACTATGTTTTACCTTCAGCAATGACTTCCAATTCTATTATTATATCAAATTAGAGGTAAAAATGCTAATAAAGGTAGGCCATAGAATTATCAACACAAAAGCCATTTCTTTCATAGATTTATATTATTCGGAAATGCCAAGCATCCCTGAATGTGTAAGGATTACAACCAATTACGATAATATTTTCTTCTTTGATGAAGAAGCCGATTTACTGCGTTGGTATTTTGCTCACCCTACAAGCGATGTTGTTGATATTAAAGGTTTAAAAGGTGATTTATTGTGAATTTGATCAGAGTATCTAAAGATAATCCCTGTCCGCATTGTGGTAAACCAGACTGGTGTTATTTTTTGGGGGAATTATCTGTCTGCAACCGTAACCATGAACCCGCTCAAGGTTGGTACAAAACGACTAAAACTGATAGTAAAGGCAAATTTTATTACGCACCAGAACAGCCAAAAAAGAAGAAGGTCAGACCGAAACAAACTAGGTATTGGAAATATCCATCTCGCGATGGATCGCCGCTAATTCAAGTAGTCCGCATAGATGATGGTGAAGGCGGGAAACCTACACGATGGCAGGAACACTGGAATGGCAAAAGATGGCTAAAAGGGTACGGAAATATTCAGCGTGCTGATATTCCTATTTACAGGTACGAGGAAGTTAGAAAGGCGATCGCCGATCACAAATTAATCTTCATAGTTGAAGGTGAACCTTGCGCTGATGCACTATGGGAGCTGGGATTAGCAGCAACCACGAATATAGGCGGCGCTGATAGTTGGCGCGATTCGGATACAGCTGATTTATTAGGTGAAGAGGTTATTCTGTGCCCAGACCGCGACAAACAGGGACTAAAGCACATGGAAAAAATAGCCAAAGATTTCCCCAATGCCAAATGGCTTTATGCTTACCCAGAATCCCCATTTTGGGAAGTTGGTAGAATCCCAGAAAGCAAGGGATTAGATATCGCGGATTGGATTGAGGATTACCAATTAACCTCAAGTGACATCCTCAAATCAATTGAGCCAAGACGCAATTTTGACTCACAGCCAGATCAGAAACCAGACGAACCGGAAGAACTAAAATTTAACAGCAGACTTAACCAGAAACTGCATCAAATTGAGAGCAGGCTTGGGAACCATCTTAACTACAACGAATTTAAAAAATGGATTGAAATAGACCATAAACCAATTTGCGATGAGATAAACGATCAGGGGGGAGCCAAACTATTTATCGCTGAAACTCTCGACATGGACATAAGCGATTCTGACGCAATAAGCATCCTTAACCGAATAGCGAAAAAACACCCCTATCATCCAGTGCGCGATTACTTGGAAGAGTGTTATACCCGCTATGGAACAGATACCACGATATTAGAAAATATTGCGCTTCGGTACTTTGGCGCAACAGAACCAATCCATCAAACCTACTTAATTAAGCATCTGATTGGGTCAGTAAAACGGATTTTTGAACCAGGGTGCAAATTTGATTCAATGCTTATCCTGAAAGGTGAGCAGGGAATTCAAAAATCAACTTGGTTCAGGGTACTCTATGGCGATGAAAATTTTACCGATTCAATTTTGGGTACTGAAGAAAAAGACAGCTTGATGGCATTAAGCCAGTACTGGGCTTGCGAGTATTCCGAATTTGAATCGATCACAACTAAGAAAGATGTCAGCCAATTTAAATCATGGTTAGGCAGAGGGAGTGATGATTACCGTGCCCCTTATGCCAGAACCGTTAAATCGCATCCCCGAACATTTGTACTGGTTGGCTCAACCAACAGAGATGACTTTTTGAGGGATGAAACTGGAAACCGTCGTTTTATGGTTATCCCGGTTCAAGGAGACATCCCCACCGAACTTCTGCTAGAGGAACGGGATCGGATTTGGGGAGCCGCCGTCAGTTTGTACCGTGCTGATTTTTCCTCATTCCTGTCCAAAAAGGAAATGGCGGTACAAAAAATCATCAATGAAGACTTCACTCAGGTCGATCCTTGGCAAGATGCGATCGCCAAATATTTACAAGACCGAACGCAAGAATTTGTCCCTACTACAAAAATTCTGGAAGATGCAATCGGACTTGATACCGCTCAGATGGATCAGCAAGCCAATCGCAGAGCAGCTGCGGTAATGCAAGTTTTAGGTTGGAAACGGCAAAGGAAAAGGTTTAACGGCTGTCAACCTTGGGGATGGGTTCTGCCTGTGCCAGCAGAAGACAACAAAATCGCTGATGACCTGGCACAGGTTGTGACTCTTGTACAGCAAGAATTAGAGACTACTGTGCCAGATGTGCCAGAACAAAATTCAAAAGAAGATCCGGTTGCCACCTTTATTGGCTGGGTACGGTCTGTTATTGCTGATAACGACGCTCAAACAGCAAAACACATCAGAGTAGTGCTTCAAGATGCCTGCACTGAGATACCAGGGTTGCGCCACGCAGTATGGGAAGCGCTGGTGACTGAGGAGAGAGAAGCTTTTAAACGACTGCTAGAAACCGAGGAATTAAATTTAGTAGAACAACTCGGAAATGCTGTTACAGAAACAGTTCCATTAACTGAAGAACAAACGCCTGTGGCTGGTACTCCTGATTTGCTTCCTGGACTACAGACAATGGAACCAAAATTTAAGGTGGGCGATAAAATCATCTCCAATGCTTCTGGTTTGCACGGAGAACTAGTTAAAAGTCTGGGAATCAGAAAATTTGGTGGAGATGACCGCCATTGCTATTTATGCAAATTTGACGACGGTCACACAGGAATCGTTTTCGAGGGTAACTTCGTCAGTTATGTCCAGTTGAGCACTGAAGATATAATCGATAATTCAGAAAAATTAAAAGCCAAGGCTATCAGTTTGCAGACTCCTGACGAAGAAATTTGGCAAATGAATGGGTTTAAAAAAGGCGATCGCGTTCGCCTAAAAGACCGAACTTTCTTAAAAGGAAAGCATCATCAATGGCCTACAGGGGAGCTTCTTAATTGGCACAATATTGTCGATCGGATTTCCTTTGATGTAGAACTTCCGAGCCGGGAAATCATCAGAGTAGATGCCGAGTACCTGGAAATTAACACACTAATTAACTCTAGGTTTCCTTATTTCAACTTTGGTTCAAGAGTCAAGTATGGAAATAAAACTGGAACACTGATCGGAAACAAAGGAAATTCAGCTTTGGTGCTTTGGGATAATTCCTCTCAGCCTTCTGAATGTAAATTCAGCGATTTATCTTTAATTCTTCCCAAGTCAGATCCAGATTCATTTTTTCGAGCCTTTGGAATATTCAACCAATTAGGGAAAGGCTCAAGAGTACAAGCATTAAGACACCCCGATCACAAGGGAACAACCAATAAAGTTGCCACTGTCAGAGCCAAAAAATATGAGGATGGTAAATTCCTTGTTTCCTGCGAGGAATTAATGGTTTTCAATTTAGAGGCGGTGAAGGTGATTGAGTTCAAATTAGAAGCTGTGGAGGTGATTGAATGACGACAGCATCTAGTCAATGTCCTAAGTGTCATTATCCAGATATTTACCGGAGAGATCCTAGAAGCCTAACAGTTTACTGTTCAAAATGTGGACATAGTTGGCAATCAAATCAAACCCTTCGAGCTTTACTAAGGGTAGCCGTTTACAGAACCAGAGCGCCTAGAGGCAATCATGATATAAGCGTTTGGCATTGCCCGATCGATTCTTCCAAATACTCCTTTTCAGTAACTTTTGGGGCGGGAGTATCAGTCTTCAACCAATTTGAAGGACACCCCTATGACTGCGGGCAATTCAATACACCAGAAGAAGCTTTAGAAGCTGGAATCAAATGGGTTAAGGAGGATTAATCATGAAATTTCAATCGACTTGCGAGGCTTGTAAAGCTCGGGTTAATTGGGTGAAAACTCCCAATGGAAAATACACACCAATCAACCTTGATGGTTCAACTCATTGGGCAACTTGTCCAGATGCTAAGAGGTTTAAAAAAAAATGACTAGAAAATCCTGTCCACAGAACTTCAATTGCTTAGAAATGGGTGCCCCAAAAGGGCGAAAATGTCAAAATTCAGATTTCTGTTTAGAGGTATTAAGACTAGGAGGGAATCAGGAATTGCCTTACTATGTTGAAACCGAAAAAGACAAAACTACAAGTTCTCCACGTTATGTGGCCCTGGTGGTTAAACGACAGTACGACGAAAATCGTCGCAGCTTTTTTGAGAATTTGGGTTGGGCTTGTGCAGTTGACCTGCCTTACAGGATGTATTTTTATAAGAAAGAAAATTTACCCATAATGGAAGTCCATACTTTTTATTCCATTGATTGCGGTTCAGACGGTTTTTGGGCTGAAGCCGAAAAATTACCGAATACCTATTTTGAGTGGGTAGCCGGAAGGTTATCAAGTTGTTTTTCGGAATATGTAAAAAAGCGAAAGGAGATTAAAGATAATCAAGATTGGTACTATTCCCGATATCGGTGACTAACGAGAATTAAAAAAAACATGAATGTCCATATCAACACAAATAATAATTATTTACGCTTACGCTGTACATATCATGGCAAACGCTATACGCTCGCTTTAGGTGGCCTTAAAGATACCAAAACCAACCGTAAAAAGCTCAATGCTCTAATCTTGGAAATCGAATCAGATATTGAGCAGGAACAGTTAGACACCACCCTTAAAAAATATAAAATCCAAGTTGGAGACAACGATCGCTTCACCTGTTTAGAACTGTTTCAGCAGTGGCTCAAGCATAAAGCTAATTTTGTAGACACTCGCACGTTGGATTGGTACAAAGTGGTCGCAAGAAACATCACCGAAAGCGACTTGGCAGAGCGCAGCGCGGAAATTGATAATGACACCGCAACTGCTTTTTACCACTGGCTGAAGTGCTCCAATTTGAAGCCGGACACAATTCGGAGAAGAATTGAAGCACTCAAAGCCTGTTGGGATTGGGGGATAAATCGCTATGTTGTGAAAAATAACCCCTGGGCAGAAATCGGTAGCTTAATCAAAGCGCCACAACTAGACAGACCACAGCCGTTCACCGTTGATGAAGTTAGAAAAATCCTGAGTGGGTTTGAGGAGTTTTACCCAGAATTATTCCCATTTGTAAAATTCTTGCTCGGAACTGGTTGCCGATTGGGAGAAGCCAGGGCGATCGAGTGGAAAGATGTGAGCGCCGACTGTTCCAAAGTGGAGATTAAAGCTCAGTTGTCACGGAGCGGAAAACGTAAACCAACCAAAACTGGAAAGAACCGAGTATTGATTCTACCGCCGTCGCTACAACAGATGCTTTCATCCATGAAAGGTAAAGGGCGAAAATTGGTGTTCGCATTCCAAGGGGAACCAATATCTGACTACGGCTTCTATTCCAGGTGGCGACGGGTTTTAAAGAAAATCGGGGTTGAGTATCGCAAGCCATACAACACCCGACATACATTCGTTTCGCATTGCATCGATGACAATTGCAACCCAGTAGAAATTGCTCAGCAGACCGGACACAGCGTTCGGGTATTGTTTGACCATTACGCTGGAAGCTTGGGCAGTTCGCCTAAGCTTCCAGAAATGTTTAGGGAGAAATGAAGCATTTTTAGCTAAAAGCCAGGATGCAAGGGTTTAAGTTTGTTTAGTTCACAAATGGGAATCTCTTGAGTAACTGCAACGCTTGTACTCATTTAATATAAGATTTGGTTATCAGCAAACTTGTACCAAATTTTGTACCAATTGTGCCAATCGAATCTCTGAAAGTATGGGCAGTACTGGACTCGAACCAGTGACATCTTGCTTGTAAGGCAAGCGCTCTACCAACTGAGCTAACCGCCCGTTTCTCACCCGCTTAACTACTATAACAGACATTTAAAAAAATGCCAAGTGGTAGAACGCACGATCGCATAACTTTATGGATTTTACCTGTAGTGGCTGTTCTGACGTTCGGACTGACCCAAAGTGGTTCTCTCACGTTGCTAGTCTCAGGGGGTTTTTTGTTTGGCGGGCTGATGTTTGGGCCAGATTTAGATATTTACTCGCGCCAATTCCAGCGTTGGGGCTTTTTGCGTTGGATATGGATTCCTTATCAGAAAAGTCTGCGCCATAGGTCATTTTTATCACATGGGCCGATTATTGGCACGGCGTTGCGATCGCTCTACCTCAGTCTTTGGATTATCATCTTAGGCGGATTGGTAATTTTGATTGCTGATTTGTTCGGAGTAGAAACTAGTGAGTGGAAAACTAGCACTAAATTAGCTTTAGCTTCTGTCTCACAATATAAAGCTGAAGGAATCGCTTTATTGCTGGGATTAGAATTAGGCGCAATGAGCCATTCTTTATCTGACTGGGGTGGTTCAGCTGTGAAACGCTTCAAAAATAGTCAATCTCAGGCAGCTTTGCCACAGTCTTCTAGAGTGAAAAAGCGATCGTCCTCTAAAATTCCCAAACAAAAAATAGAGAAACAAACCACGAAGACACGAAGAACACGAAGTAAAAGAAGCGGTTCATAGTACGTTGTTGCGCTGAGAGCGCTCTTAGAAGAGCG
>NZ_JBHFNQ010000134.1:0-2745 GCF_041929345.1 Floridaenema aerugineum BLCC-F46 | reverse complement strand
AATGGCATTTAATTTCCTCTGATGATATGAGCTATTTTTATCTACCCAAAACGGTACAACCAAAAGTAAATAAAGATAACAGTTATTGTATTTACCCTTGGGACAAATCAAGAATCTGTCTCCTTTGAAGTAATTCCCGCCTACAACCCCTGAACTAGCATTGTTAATGAAAATTTCATAATCATTAGAGCGTGAATGTATCGATAACAGAAAATTACCATTTAATGGCATAGCTGATGGGTACTCTTCAAGTCTACTGTTTCGGAAAACTGAAAAGTATCCTTTTCCATTACCAAATCGCCACCATGTTTCACCGTTTGGTTGAGTTCTAACTAATTCTTGGACTCCGTACTCGTTAAAGCTTCCAAAAACAACATAAAGAGTTGCGCCGTTTCCTAATAAATTAGGAATATTAGGTATAGATAGTTCATTTTGATTCGTAATAAGCGATAGTGCGGGGTTATTATCTATTCCCACAGTTTGAAAAGGATTTTGTTGTCCTGGAGTCGGTGATATTACGTTAGAATATCCACTTTGATCGGTCAATGATCCAAGCATAGATAGTACTGTTCCTTCTGTTAGTATCAAATCGTTACTTGGATTACTTGAAGTTAAGTTGAAATAGTTGGTAATTGCAGTTAATCGATTTTCAATAATACTCAGCCTTCCATTTAATGTGCTTAAATCTGGATTGCTTTCAATGTTTGAACCTGTGCCATAAATTTGATTTAATTTATCTTCTATTACTGCAAGTTGATTAATTATGGGAGTGAGATCCACTGTTATATTGGACTCCCTTAAAAACCTTAAAGCTTTAAGCGCGGCTAAAGTTCCTAATTGTTCTGTTTTTTGTCCCATATTAGTCGTAAAATTAAAGTATGGTATATTTATATTATCCCAAAAACCATGTACAAACCAATAATAAAACGTTTTGGTTCTAACAACAACAACCAATTTGTTGATTGCATTATTCAAGCTGTAAATCCCTCTGTTTGTTTACAAATGTTAGAAGCCGTATTTAGTTACGTTAAGTCTCCTGACAGAACTTCAGATCAATCAGAGGTGACGGTTGAAGTTTACTTTGTTTTCCCCGATCCTTTTGTTCGGATTTTAAGAGATAAAGTTACTTTCAGGAGAAGTCTTTGCGAAGATGTACTGCCTTTACTTTTATATAACGAGAAAAACATCATTCCAAATCCGTTGGGATTACAATGCAAGGTTGACAGCTTGTTACCAGATGAATATGTAGATTTGGTGATTTTCTATGATGAGAGGACGGAATCAACGATAGATGAACTGTCTCAAAGGTATCTATGATTTTTAATAACAGCACTACTTTTAATGCTGGTGATGCGACAGAAAAGTTAATTTATCAGCCCTCGGTTAATAGCAAATATGGGGTTATTATAAATCTGACAATTAGTTCTTTTCTGCCTTCCCTTCCTCTTCTCAAAACACCTGAAAAAGGACTACTGTCTCTAGCTGAAGAATGGGACGAGCGTTATGCTGAATTTGTTAAAGCAGGAAAGCATCGAAGGTTAGGTATTTACTTTAAGTATCCTAATAATTCTCAATTAATTAGAAGATTTGGAGTGTTATTATTTAACAAATCACCCGCCGAAGATATCGATTTGTTAGCTATGCTCATAACTAGACCGAAAAATTTAAAAATTAACTCTGGGGTGGCGATCTACGGAAAAATAGAGGCAGGGACTTTTGGACTTTTAGAAGGGCAGGATATTGTTACAGTTTGGGTTGATGCAGAGGAGAAGCCTGGTTCTGGAATGGATTCATTTTGGGGGAAACTATGACTATCACCTTGGGTGACGATCCATTAACACAGGTAAAAATTTTGGAAGTTGGAGGAAAACCTCCTTTGTCACCTCCATCACCACCACCATCGCCAAAATTGGAACAGGTGACGCAGTACACTAACGCACCAAAACAATCTTTGCCGGGAGAGCAAACACTGGATCTTGTCGATCCTAAAATCATTCAAATTCCACAAGGATTACCAAAAAAATCAACGACTGAAGAGCATTTTGGACTTCAGCCAACTCGCCGGGTAAGCCCCTCCACTTCACCATCTAAAACTACGACTACTCCTAGTTCTCCGAGCTACAATCCAGGACCTACCCCATCAATAGTGGAGGATGCGTTAAATGGTGTAGCTATGGGATTGGTTGATGCTTTTCTTGATCCTAACGCCAAAGATTATCGGGACAACCCATATTTAGCCCAAAGATCCTATCAATATGAGAGAGGATCGTACCAGGTGGGGTTGGAATCGGGAAAAGCGCTTCGCCGTTGGTTGCTCGATCGGAAAAAGGATATTAAAACTTGGATCAAAGATCTAACTAAACCCAAATCGCACCCAGAACAGCAAGATAAACCAAGACCGGAACCAACTCCCCAACCTGGTCCTGCACCTAAACCACCGCCAGAAGAACCGGAAAAGCCTATTAATTGGCCTGATATTTTTCCTGATTTTCCCACGATTCCTTTTCCACAGTTTGAGCCAAACTTTGATCAATTCGATCCATACTTCAACCTGGATGAGTACAAAAAACCTCAGTTTAAGAAACCAGAGAAAAAGAAAGATCCTGAGACAAGGAGAAACGACAATAGTCAATATCCGTCTCAGCCTTTCGATAACCCCGATCAAGTACAAATTCCTCCTATTGATACTAAGGACGAGGGAGAAATTTTCGACTCTCCTGTGGATTTGACTATTACCGTTAAACA
>NZ_JBHFNQ010000133.1:0-12705 GCF_041929345.1 Floridaenema aerugineum BLCC-F46 | reverse complement strand
CTGGCAGTATTCTCTCCTGTCGCATTGCCCGGTACATCGTATCTTCTGATACTCCGTACAATTGCGCTACCTGTTGCAGCACTTTTCTTCTTTCGGGACTTCTTGCTGGTAAGTTCCCTAAGCGCTGTCTTAACTCTATTAGTGCTTCTACTGGTATCCGTCTAGTGGCCATTTTTTTCCTACCACTGACTTTTTTACTATCTTACCCTACTTGTCTCTATTTGCATTTTAATTTGAGCCGGACTTCTTGTTTGCGAGCTATTTGCATTTTAATTTGAGCCGAAGCTCTTGTTTGCAAGCTGTTTGCATTTTAATCTGAGCCAGAACCCAGCTTATTTGCATTTTAATCTGAGTCTGATTCCTCCTTGTTTGCAAGCCCATGCCTCCTTATTTGCAAGCCGCTACAGATGAAGAGAACCGAAAAGTGCTGGTTTACTACGCCGGAAAACATCCGAAAAGTACTCCTACACCTCCGTAAAATCAGGCGTTGCCATTACAATTTGGCTGGTCTTTTCTGAAGTAAAATCGATAAATACAGATATACTTTATCCCTGCTTGCTACCGAATTGTTTGCCAAACCATACTTTACGGCTTTTCTGAGCAATGACTAGGCGCGGAAAGCTTTATTTACCAGACAATGGGATATTAATACAGTAGCATAACCGCCAAAGCCCGTTTTTTCAGTTTTCAATTCAAATTACAGAATAAGACGTAGAAAAATCTGTTGCCTTCTCCTGATTGGTAAGAACGACTTTGGGACACAGGAGATTAATTTTTGAAGGTAAAACCAACATACATCGATAATTCTTCACTGGTCAACTGGCACAGACTCGGCTCATAATTTCCGGCTTTTGATGGGCTGTGGCGTTCAAAAACTCCCATAAACTAGAAAGGAGAAATGAGCCGTTCGCCTAGCCTGTGCGTAGCACGCCTCGTCCACAGAAGTCATGGTATCGTTTAGGAACTATTACCCGTGTCAACTTCTTCCAACCCATGCCGCATTATTGCCCTCTTTAACCAGGCCGGGGGGGTCGCGAAATCCACCCTTACCCAAAACCTGGGATACCACCTAGCACAACGCTCTCATCGCGTCTTGCTCATCGACATTGACCCCCAAGCCTCTCTAACTAAATTCATGGGGTTAGCTCCATCGCAGTTACAAAAAACGGTTGCCCATGCCATTATCGACGAACAGCCTTTACCCATTCACTCTGGCATTCATGGCATGGATTTAGCTCCTGCTAACCGACTTTTAAGCGGAGCAGAAATGCAGCTAGTCAGTGCTCCAATGCGCGATTTGCGCCTCAAAGAAGCACTCGAACCTGTTGTTGAGTCTTACGACTTCATCTTGGTAGATTGTCCTCCTAGCTTGGGATTGCTCTCTTATATTTCTTTAGTTGCCGCAACCCACGTCCTCGTCCCCATCGAAACCCATCTCAAAGCTTTTGAAGGGACTGACGAACTGTTACAAACTTTGACGCTGGTTAAAAACAAAGCCAACCGGAAATTACAGGTAGCTGGATTTGTTCCTACTCGATATGCCCAGCAGAACTCAGCTGATAAGAGGGCGTTAGGAGCTATTCAAGAACAACTCTCTTCTTGGGGTCAAATCTTTCCACCTATTCCCAGAGCTACGGCGTTTGTCGATGCCACAGAAGAGCGTGCGCCCCTAGCCGTGTTTGACTCTAAACATCCTGCCGTCGCTATCCTTGAAGAAATTGCCCAATCTCTAGAATCCCTATCATGAACCGCAAACGCACTGCTAAACCCTATGGAGGTCAAATTACAACTCCCCCTCCTTCTTGGCTATCTCCACTTGAAGCTGATACTCCTCAAGCTGCCACTGAAAGCAATGTTAAGCTCACAGACATTCACCTCCCCCAAGAGCAGCCTAGACGGTATTTTGACCCGGAAGCTTTAAAAGAATTAGTCTCGTCAGTCAAACAACATGGTATTCTCCAACCTTTACCGCCTGTAGATTATTCGCAGCTTTCCGGTAAGGGTGGCAACTGGTTGATTCGACTTTGGCACAGGATTCAAAGATTTTGGCAGGAAATAACCAAAAGCAGTCCTCGCTATGTTCTTAAGCGCTTGCATAAACAAGTAGAAATGCCCGTGTTGGCAACGCTGGCTACTCCTTTTCCTTTTCAAATTCCACTGACGACTGAATCGTTAGCCGCAGCCCGCCAAAGTGTTTCCCAACTCCTTTCTGTAGCTTCTGATTGGCAACAACAAAATCGTCCTAGCAAGAGACAACAGCAGTCAGAGTCTTTACAACGCCAACTTACTGACTTGATTACTCGCCGTTCTCAAGTCCAAAACCAACTCACCAGCTATCCTACTAAAGATTTTTACAGTCGTTTCTACACTGACTATCATTCGTTGCAAGTGCAGTTATTTGAGTTGTCTTGGCAATTTCAACAACTTGAAGCCTTGCGACGGAAAGATGAAGTGATGGCTTCTATTAAAACTTATATTGCGATTTTGAATAATGAATGGGAAGCGTACCGTCAGTTAGCACTGAACTGGCAAAGTATTTATCGCGATATCAGCTTGTTGTTCCCAGTCTTTCTCAGCACCTTGCATTCTATCCGCCGTTTGTTCTCCTATCCTGATAGCGGCTGTATCGCTCGCGTAATTGTCGATGAAGCGGGTCAAATTCCTGTACATCAAGTATTTCCAGCTTTGGTACGCTGTCATCAAGCTTTAATTGTAGGAGATCCGTTGCAATTAGAACCAGTTGTTCAGTTGAGCAATCAGAAAAAAGAGGAATATCGCCAAACAGCTTTTCTGGAAAGTGGATTAACAGAAGAAGACTACGATTTGTATAGTCCGAGTGCTTGTACGGCTTATCACAGGGCTGCGGGAGCTTCGGGGCAATCAGGAGAGATTGGTAATGGTATTATTCTTAAACAACATTACCGTTGTGTGCCATCCATCATTACTTTTTCAGACCGCCTTTGTAATTATGGCATGGAGATCGACACTCAAGAAAAACCTTCTCGACTGGGGACTAACTTGCTTGCCATCCATGTTGAAGGCGATTACTCTAACCACGTTAACATCCTAGAAATTGAGAAAGTTGCAGCTTTAATCGAAGAGTTGTTAGCAGCAGGTTATAGTCTTAATTCCCCCGATTCTTCAAACACAATTGGAGTTATTTCACCTTATCGCAGTCAAGCCAACGCCCTACAATTAACATTGCAGTCGAGGTGGAAAAATTTTCCCTCAGATAGCATTGGTACGGTTCACACTTTCCAAGGTGGACAAAAAGCAGCGATAATTTTATCGACTCGCCAATGCCATTCAACTGATAGCCTTTGGTTTATTAATCGTCAACCTAATTTACTCAACGTTGCTGTTAGCAGAGCTAGAGAATTGTTTATTTTGGTGGGTAATTTGGAACGATTGAAAAAAGAAGGGTATACCAAACAAGTTGTATGGGGGCAATATAGCGGGACAAACTTACGGACAGATTATGGCAGAGTGGAGGGCTATCAGTCAGCAGAATTCTCGTACAGATAAGGATACTAAGCACGTTACCATGAGTCCGCATTTTGCCGATCGCCTAACTCCAGACGACTGGCTAGACATCGGAGAATTTATGGTCAATGGGTTGGGATACACCAATAATCTGTGGATGATGATTAAGCATAAACCCACAGAGAGCCAGTTATTAAATAATCCCGATGCACCGCCTCACATCCATATCATGATTCATACCTTTGAGTGTGAGAACTTTACTCGCATTAATGATTGGCAAGATAAAACAAAAGCTGAAAAACTGACGCGAGAAATCGAACAGCAGTGGAATCTTTACCAAGTTACTCCTAGCAGTGAGGCGGAATACTCTGCACCTACTACCGGACAAAAACGCCGGATGATGCGAGAACAGCAGGATTTTGAAACCGGACTGCGAGATCAACCACCAGAAGAACCCACTAAGTTGAAACTGGAACGGTTAGTGGTTGCAGCAACCAGGGACAACCCTTCTATTATTACCTTTGTTGCTAGACTTCAAGACCAGGGGGTTGATGTGTACCCCACTATCATTGGGGATGAAATGAAGGGGTTGGCGTTTGAATATGAAGGATTCCGGTGTCGGGGGTCTAGCTTGAAAAATTGTAGTTGGAGGAAACTGCAAGAAGTACGGGGAATTTCTTACGATAAGACCCGCGATTTACCAATTTTACGAACAGTAGCAGCTGGTGAAAAGGTGCAGATGCTTCCAGAAGAGGAGGACTCTCAAGAGTTAGTGTCTATCAGTGCTAATCAGATTGAATGCACGGAAATGTTTGCATCTGATATTGACGAACTTTTGTTGTTGCAGACAGATCGCTATGTTGATACTGAGTTTACTGCATTGCGAATTTCCCCAGATGAAATTTCCTTGCGGCGCACGCCAAATCAATCTGAAATTCTGCGTGCTAGACGCAATGGCGACGCATGGGAGGCGCTACCTACAGAAAGTGAAATGACTACCTGGGAGGTTCACGCTATGATTGCGCTTACAGAAAATTTGATTAAGGAATTAGAGAGTCAGTACTGGGAACAGCAACGGCGGGTGGACATTGTTGCACCGATTGTTGCGGCTATTCTAAATTTGGAGCAGACAAATCTCTCGGTTGGCAAATACTACACTGCCGAGTGGGATGAGGAGTGCTTGACTCTGTGGGAAACTGGTAGTAAAAAGCCAATTATGAAAGCTGAGTGGGATGATGAGAGTCGATGCTGGGTTGAGAGCGGTTCTAGCTTGACTCAAGAAACCACCAACTATTTTCAGGAAAAGGTTTTACCGTTTATCCGACAGGCGATGCAACAAAAGCGGGAACGTGAAGTGAGCGATCGACACCAAAAAAGCAAAGATCATGAGTTGGAGTTGTAACGTGGGTTATCTGTCGTCAAAACAAGGTGGAGTTTGGTTGATAGGAACTGCCAATGCAATCCTTTGAAACAGGCTTCATTGAGGAACAGTTGATTACCCAAGGACTCCTGCAAACCATCCGCTTGATTGGAGAATACAAGGGTAAACAGGAGTTGTTCAAAGAACAGGCACCTCAAGCACTGGAAACCCTGCGCCAAGTAGCCATTATTCAGAGTACCGAATCCTCCAACCGCATTGAAGGTATCACCGCACCTTTGGAACGCATCAAGGAACTGGTTGCTGAAAAAACTATACCGCGAGATCGCTCCGAACAAGAAATCGCTGGCTACCGCGATGTGCTAAACACGATTCACACCAGCTATGCCCACATCCCCTTCACACCTGGGGTGGTACTACAGCTGCACCGCGACCTCTACCAGTTTTCTGTTGGAGAAGGGGGACGCTGGAAGTCAGTGGACAATCAAATCAGCGAAACTCATCCCGATGGCACAAAGGTTGTGAGGTTTAAACCAGTTTCGGCTTATGCCACACCGGAGGCAATGGAACGCTTGCACGAACGATTCAATAGCTTTTGGCAGTCCGGTGAAATCGAGCCGTTGTTGCTTATCCCTTCCTATGTCTTAGATTTTCTGTGCATTCACCCTTTTCTAGATGGTAATGGACGGATGGCTCGCCTTCTCACCTTGCTACTGTTATACAAAGCTGGTTACGAGGTGGGGCGTTTTATCAGTTTGGAACGAATTGTCGAACGCACCAAGGAAAGTTACTACGATACCCTTTACCAATCCTCACAAGGTTGGCACCAAGGACAGCATAGTTTGTTGCCCTGGTGGGAGTATTTTCTGGGAGTAGTGGTGTTGTCTGCCTATCGGGAGTTCGAGCAGCGGGTTGGGTTAGTAACTTCGGTCAAGGGTGCTAAAACCGCGATGGTGGTGGATGCCATTAGCAATTTACCTGTTGAATTCTCTGTCAGGGATTTACAGGAACGATGTCCCACTGTGGGAATTGACCTGATTCGTCGCATTCTGCGGCAAGAGCGAGATGCTGGACGGCTGGAATGTCTGGGTCGTGGCCCGGATGCTCGTTGGCGGAAGATATAGGTACTATACCTATTAATTAGGTACTGAGCAGCTATTTAGTACCTATTTAAGCTTGATTTCGGGTTAGCTCAAAATTTGTGACTTGAAGAAGATTTTAGCCAGGTTTGGAAGAAGAAATATTTAACCAACTATCCACACAACAAAAAAGTTGTGTTAAACTTAAAACACAACAATAAAGTTGTGAAATGATACCAGCGTTTAACTCTGACGGAAACCTACCTCCAGGAGTGCATTGGGCTACCTGGCAAGAATTCGCCGCTCGCTTTGGAACAACACCACATCGACAGCGACTTCTTAAGGGACTGAAGTCCGCCTTAGATTCACTATCAAAAGCAGGCTGCGAGGTCGTTTATATCGATGGCAGTTTTGTAACCGAAAAGGAAAATCCTAATGACTTCGACGGCTGCTGGGATACCACAGGTGTTGATCCAAACTTTCTCGATCCCATCCTGCTCAACTTTCACAATAAGCGTGCGGCTCAAAAAGCCAAGTATCTAGGAGAGTTTTTTCTGGCACAAGACCCAGCAGACAAAGCAGGAAAAACGTTTTTAGAGTTTTTCCAAACTGATAGAAACGGGAATCCCAAAGGTATTGTTGCTATAGATTTGCGAGGATCGCAGCCATGATTAAGAATGAACGACAGTACCGCGTAACGCAAACTCAAGCAAAAAAGTTTGAGCAAGCATTAACACAGTTTGACCAAAATTCAAACAAAAGAGAGGAAGTCCATCCATTGCTGTGGAAGGCCCAGCGAGATGCCTTACAGAGTCAACTTAGCGATCTGCGCGAGGAGCTTGAGGAGTACGAGGCACTAAAATCTGGTAAGCGTGCAGTACTGGAATTTGAATCATTAGAGGAACTACCACTGGCTCTTATCAAAGCCCGTATTGTCGCTGGCTTAAGTCAGAAGGAACTTGCTCAACGACTTGGACTTAAAGAGCAGCAGATCCAGCGCTACGAAGATACCGAATACGCCTCTGCAAGCTTTGCGCGATTAGTAGAGGTAAGTCAGGCTCTTGGAATCAACATAAGAGAAGATGTTTTCTTACCCAATGCTCAAGTTTCATTAACCACTTTGTTTGGTCGCCTACGGGAAGTAGGAATCGATCGCGAATTCATTATTAAAAGACTTCTTCCCCAATCTGCTGGAGGAAATCTCCAAATAGATAATGTAGCTGAAGACCAAGCTGGTAGCCTAGCTCTGCGAGCAGCAGCACTTTTGAATCGAGTATTCGGCTTAACACCTACTGCCATCTTTAGCTCCAGTCCACTACAGCTAAATACAGCAGCAATGGGAACAGTTCGCTTCAAAATGAATAAGCGAGCTGATGAGCGTCGCTTGAGCGCATACACTCTCTACGCACACTATTTGGCACTTCTTGTACTTGATGCCACATCAGACCTACCAAAGAAACAAATTCCTACAAATCCGAATGAAGTTCGAGAAGCAATTCTGTCCACTTACGGCTCTCTAACTTTTAAAAATGCACTGCACTATGTATGGAGTTTAGGAGTGCCAGTCCTGCCCCTAAATGATTCTGGTGCATTTCACGGTGCTTTCTGGCGTGTAGGAGGTCGTAACGTCATAGTTCTCAAGCAGCAAACAAAGTCGGCAGCACGTTGGCTCTCCGATCTTCTCCACGAACTTTGGCACGCAGCTCAAGAACCAGAATTAGATGAACGCACAGTAATTGAAGAGAGCGAAACAGCGCAGGAGCGACAGGAGTCCCCAGAGGAGAAAACAGCAACTCGATTTGCCGGATATATCGTACTCGCTGGTCGTGCCGAAGAGTTAGTCAAGTTGTGTGAGGAGGAAGCCGGAGAAAGTATCGAGCGGTTGAAAAGGGTCGTTCCCCTAGTCGCAGCTAGAGAAAATGTATCAGTGGCGGCACTCGCCAACTATATGGCTTTTCGTTTGTCATTGCAGGGCGAAAACTGGTGGGGAACAGCAACTAACCTGCAAGCACAGGATACAGACTATACAGATCCTTGGCAGGCTGCGCGTGATCTTCTCTTAGAACAAGTGAACTTTGGGCGACTCAATAAAGTCGATCGAGATCTTTTGTTGCGAGCCCTTTCTGATAGTTGATCGGTTCCAAAAATTGATGATTTATGAAATCTGAAATATATGTCAACAGATTGGAATGCAGAAGAGGAACTCAAGCCTCTCAAGCTTAAATGCACTAGTACAGATTGTAAGAATGACTTACATTGCTTTTTGCAAAAACAAACCCGAAAAATGAAACCAGTTAACCAATTTGGTAATTGCCGTGAGTGCGGGGCAGAACTGGTTGACTGGGAGCGAGTTCACAAACGTGACATAAATGATGCCAAACATACTTTTAAAGCTTTAAAACATGAAAAGTTTCGACACGATTATTGGCATAGAGAGATTGACCAAGATGCTGTAGATCATGCACTCAGAAAGGGTCAAATTGAACTGCGTAAAGCTGCTACTCACAGAATTAGAAAGTATGTTGGCGAAGTGCATGAGATGCCGGACGGCAAAAAGCGTCCATATCGAGATGGTCAGCAAACTCCTTATTCCGGTAACAGTATCTTCTATGCCCAACACGCTACAGCTTGTTGCTGCCGTAAGTGTATTGAATATTGGCATAACATTTCTCAAGGTAGAGATTTAACTAACGATGAAATCGCGTACCTAACTGATTTGGTCATGTTGTACATCGAAGAGAAGTTGCCCAATTTGACAGACCAAGCACAGAAGGTTCCACGGAAACGCCGTCAATCCCAAAAAAGTTCTTCTACAGAGGACGAGGGAGGTAAGAGTTTCAATGGCAATTAATACAGAAGCTTTGTCAGCCCGCTATCGAGCCGCATCAGTCGATCTAAGTGGTAAGCGTCTCCTAATCACCAACTTCCTTAATACCGAGCAGGAGAAGGATCTAACTGAACCTCCTAACTGTGGCGGTGTTGGACGTATCCGACACTTCCGGCGCACTCTGGGCAATCCCGGTTGGCCACTCAACCCCTTACCTATCGACCCAGCTTGCAAGGCGCTGAGTCTACCATCAACCGATATGATTCGGGCGCAGGTTTTCCAATACGCTGCCTGTAACTGGCGTTGTTGGTATTGCTATGTCCCCTTTGAACTGCTATCCGCCAACCCCGATTACTCGGATTGGTTGAGTCCTGCTACTCTGATCCATCGCTACCTCGCTCAACCTGACCCACCTCCTATCATCGACCTAACAGGCGGACAACCGGATCTCGTTCCCGAATGGGTGCCTTGGATGATGGCTGAACTCAAAAATCGCGGACTTGAACGCCAGGTTTACCTTTGGTCTGACGACAACCTCATTGACATACTCCCCCGTCAAGCGATGCTGTGACGGGGGATTCTCCCAGAATCACTTCTTGAGATTACTGGCTCAACGAGACGACTTAAATCTTCAACATCTCTGTTGAAGACCCAGAGGCCGGACTCTCCACAGTCGTTTGGGTCGGTTTCTGTTTGCTAGGGCAGTACCGTTAAGGTATTCCCCTAAGTATTTCAACCCTTTTTTGAGAATATTAATTGCCGCGTTCCAATCACGATCTAAAACTGTTTTGCAGTGAGGGCATTGATGGGTTCTAGTACTTAAAGTCTTATAAACTTTTGCCCCACAAGCTGAACAATGAATGGTCGTGAATTGCGGTGGTACAGCGATGCAAGTTATCTTATGTATCTTGGCGAAATAATTCACCCATTGCGTGAATTGATACCAAGAAGCATCGCTAATACTTTTCGCTAACTTGTGATTCTTCACCAAATTAGAAACCTTCAAAGCTTCGTAGACTACCAAATCATTAGATTGGACTAACGCCAGAGCATCTTTTATGCTTCTGTCTTTACGTTGTCTGGAAACTTTTAGGTGCAATTTAGCTACTTTCTGACTTTGTTTGTGATAGTTAGCTGACTGTTTTTGACCTCTTTTATGACGCTTGGAAAGTCTCCTTTGAGCCTTCTTCAAGCGTCTTTCTGTTTTACGGAAGAAGCGAGGATTTTCTACTGTGTTTCCATTGGAATCTGTATAGAATTCTTTCAATCCTAAATCGATTCCCACTACAGAACCAGTGAAATCATGCTTCTCTTCTCGTTCATGGTCAATGACGAACTGACAATAATAACCATCAGCACGTCTAACTACTCTTAGTCGCTTAATTTGCTGTTCACAGTAGTAGACAATAGTTTTTTGAGAACACCACAAATCAAATGTTCCTGCCTTAAATCCATCAGTGAAAGTTATTTGTCTCCTATCATCAGACAGCTTGTACCCACTAGTCTTGTATTCCACAGATCTGCTGTGCTTTTTGAATTTAGGAAATCCTTTCTTCTTTACTGATGAATCCCGACAGTTAGCATAAAACCGAGCAATGGAATTCCATGCTCGGTCTGCACTTGATTGTCGTGCTTGTGAATTTAATTTGTTTACCCAAGGTGTTGTAGAGTCTTTCGCTAAAATGGCACAGAGTTTCTGCAAGTCATTGCGAGTAGTTCCTTTGTTCTCCATCCAATATCTGACGCATTTGTTCCTGACAAACTGCGCCGTTCTGATGGCTTCTTCTAGCTTTTGGTATTGTTCGGGAGTGTCGCCCTTCAGCTTGGCTTCTACAACTAACATTTATTTGTCCTCGACCTTGGATTAGTCTTAGCTTAACACACTTTACCCATGACTAGTAGAATTAAATCGTTGCTCCGCTTCTGAGGCGGGCTGGTCGGATTTCATCCCCCGTTAACCTGCGGTGTAACGGGGGCATTCATCCGACATTTTTAGGTAACGACTACTTCTGGCAATTTCTCAAAGATGCAGACATTGAACTGATAGCTACATACCCCAACTACGGTCGCGTTTGCTGCTTCAAGGGCTTCAACGCTGAATCGTTTGCATTTAACACCCGTGCGGAACCTGCTCTGTTCGATCGCCAATTCGATCTAATGAAAAGGCTTTTGACACTGGGCATCGACTTATATGCCTACGCCACATTCACTTCCGCATCGGCAAATGGCATAGCAGAAGATATGCGTCGCTTTGTAGATCGTCTTCAAATGCTCGATCGAAATTTACCACTGCGGACGGTTCCACTCCAGATTCAGAAATTCACCCCAGTCAAGGAACGTCTGAACCATACCACGTTTGAAGCATTGCAGAATCAACAAATTGCAATTGAAGCTTGGCTTGCCGAGTTAGAAACCCGATATTCCAGTGAAGAAAGAGCTTGTAACATCGCCGATATACCGCTTTGTGGAGGCAGATAAAAATGACAATCAATCAAACTGAAACGCAGATGTTTGAAGATGCTGTTGACGGGTGGGTGCTTGAGGCGATCGCCTGTGGAATACAGACATTTGACCAATTAATAGCATCACTTCCTGGAGTCTACCCATCTGTTGCCCTCAACTCCCTGCAACGCCTTACCTTCACCCAGAGAATTTCTACCGAACTTCTGGCACAGATACTCAAACCTGCTAAACAA
The DNA here is from genome assembly GCF_041929345.1 of Floridaenema aerugineum BLCC-F46. NCBI lineage: Bacteria > Bacillati > Cyanobacteriota > Cyanophyceae > Aerosakkonematales > Aerosakkonemataceae > Floridanema > Floridanema aerugineum. The sequence goes on along the minus strand of NZ_JBHFNQ010000133.1, from coordinate 1,242 downwards.
AAGCTAGAACCACCAACTTACTCATACCACCAGATTTCCTTACCCGTTCCCCATCCTTTCGACTACGATTGGCGATTTAGTGATGCAGCAGTCAAACACTTATTAAATCAATGCGCGAAGCTAACTAGGTCTAGTGATACAATCGTACTACTCGGAACCCCTAGTTTGCTGCGGATGGGAATTGAACAATCCTACCCCCGCCAATTGGTATTGCTTGAGGCAAGTCGTACTACAACGGACAGCCTCGCTTCTTCAGTACCAAAAACCCAGGTAATCCGGTGCGATGTGATTAAAGATCCGCTACCTAATCTCACAGCAGCAGCGGTTGTCCTAGATCCGCCCTGGTATCCAGAGCATATTCAATCCTTTCTTTGGACAGCTTGCCAACTGTGCAAAATTGGCGGATACATTTTAATCAGTATGCCACCTATTGGCACTCGCCCTGGCATGAAGCGGGAATGGGCAAACACCTTGGAGTGGGCGCAACAGATTGGTTTGACCCTCGTCAAGCTGGAAGCAGCAGCTTTGTCCTACATAACACCACCGTTTGAACTCAACGGACTCAGGGCAGAAGGGCTGCACGCAGTTTCCAAAGAATGGCGACGCGGCGATCTAGTAGTGTTCTGTCACAGCCATCAGACTCAAGTCCCGCGTCCAACAGTTCTGCCACAAGAGGACTCTTGGATTGAAGAAGTGCTGCTTGGGGTGAGGGTGCGTGTTCGCCAACCTGATTTATCCGGCTTTGCCGACCCATCTCTGATATCCGTTGTACCCGGAGATGTGCTTCAATCAGTGAGCCGGAGAGATCCGCGTCGTCAGTTGGCTGATGTGTGGACTTCTGGGAACCGGATCTTTGCTTGTCAGGGGCGGGGTGTACTGCGGCAGATTCTGCGGGCTATGGCAGTTGGGCGATCGCCTTACGAAGCAGTGGCTTTAGCTCTAAAGCGCCCGCTAAACCAAAAGGAAGCAGAGCTTGTATCCCACGCCACCCATCAGATCGTAAACATTGTCAGTACAGAACAAAAGGAGAATTTACTCTTTGAAGAACAGCGGAACAATACAAAACTCTCTCTTGCCGCTGGTTGATGAACTGTTGTTAGCTGTAGCAGCCAGCAATAAGAAACACTCCGACCAGCAATAACGAGCATTCTGAGCCAGGATTAATTGCAACTATGTTGGTGAATTGAGCCAGGATTATCTGCGATTGGGACAGAATTAACAGCAACCAGCCAGCAATAAGAA
>NZ_JBHFNQ010000132.1:0-15474 GCF_041929345.1 Floridaenema aerugineum BLCC-F46 | reverse complement strand
CCAACCCGAACTGTGGCAAGGACACCGCCACGGACTCAACAGCCAACCCGAACTGTGGCAAGGACACCGCAACGGACTCAACAGCCAACCCGAACTGTGGCAAGGACACCGCAACGGACTCAACAGCCAACCCGAACTGTGGCAAGGACACCGCAACGGACTCAACAGCCTCGCGCTGTAGCTAGAACGCCACAACAAGCTACCCAAACACCTAACCCAACGGTAGCAGCTGCACCAACACCAGCACCAACTCCGGCAATTGTGGCACCGCCTGCACCTCCCGAAATTCCTACCCTACCAGCCCCACCAGATCCCGTTTTGGCGAAAGCTGTGGAAGTTTCTGGAGTGGTAATTGTTGGTACTGAAGCGCAAGCAATTGTTAAAGCACCAAATGAGGCAAATAGCCGTTATGTTAGAGCAGGGCAGCGTTTGGCAAATGGTCAGGTGTTGGTAAAACGGATTGAATTTAATGAAGGCTCCGAACCAATTGTGATTTTGGAGCAAAATGGGGTAGAAGTGTCGAAACTCGTGGGAGAAAGAGCGCCTGCACCAGCACAGCCAGGAGCACAAGGAACACAAGCTCTGACTCCTACTCCTGTGACAGCTAAACGCCAAACGAATGTTTAATTACTGCAAAAGATGAGCGAGATAGGCGAAAAAAACCAATTTAAGTACGAAGTTGTATTTCCGAGACTGCCTTTAGCGGTGTATCGAGAAATTGCTGCCCATTTGCGCCAAGTTTCTGGGGTGGAAACAGGTTTAACACCGCAGCTGTCTCAGGATTTTGATTATCTTCAGAGTCAAGTGGGAAGTTTGTGGATTGAGTATTCAGAAGCAACAAGTTCAGCTGCTCGCGATCGCGTAGAGCAAATTTTGGCTTACTATCAACAACGATACGGCAAAGCAGTTATCGGTAATCATTAAAAGAAGACAGGCGAAAGGGAAAAGGGGAAAGGATTTTACCTTTTCCTTTTTCTTTTTCTCCTTAATTCTTTGGCAGTAAATAAATAAAGTAATAATAGTTATCTAAGCTTGGGGCGGGCAGGATGCCCACCCCACAAGAGTTACATCTTTCTTGTGGGGTGGGCATCCTACCCGCCCTATTTTTCACTTTATTTATATCTACCTACTTATTACAATTACATTACCAATCAGCAATTATTAAGTTATGGGTACGATTCAAGCTTTACGAGGAACGAGAGATATTTTGCCAGAAGAGGTTGTTTACTGGCAAAAGGTGGAAGCAACAGCTAGGGAAATTTTGGGCAAAGCTGTTTATCAAGAAATTCGCACTCCAATTTTTGAGGAAACGGGACTTTTTGAACGTGGCATTGGTGAAGCTACTGATGTGGTTGGCAAGGAGATGTATACTTTTTTCGATCGGGGTGAACGATCGATCACGTTACGCCCGGAAGGTACTGCTGGAGTCGTGAGATCTTTTATCGAAAATGGTCTGTTTGCTCAAGGTGGTGTGCAGCGTCTTTGGTATACTGGGCCGATGTTTCGCTATGAACGTCCCCAAGCTGGAAGGCAAAGGCAGTTTCACCAAATAGGGGTTGAGGTTTTAGGAAGTTCCGATCCCAGGGCGGATGTGGAGGTAATTGCGATCGCCAATAATATCCTTCAAACTTTGGGTTTAAAATCTCTGCGTCTGGATATTAATTCTTTGGGCAATGCGGAAGATAGGCAACAATATCGCCAAGCTTTGATTGATTATTTAACTCCTTATAAAAATGAGTTAGATGCTGATTCTCAAGATAGATTAACTCGCAATCCTTTGCGGATTTTAGATAGTAAGGATGAACGGACTAAGGAAATTTCTCTTAATGCTCCGAGTATTTTAGATCATCTTGGCGCTGATTCTAAACGGCATTTCGACCAAGTATTACAGTTATTAACTGATTTGGGAATTTCTTATCAGTTGAATCCTCGGTTGGTGCGGGGTTTGGATTATTATACTCACACGGCTTTTGAGATTATTTCCGATGATTTGGGTGCTCAAGCGACGGTTTGTGGCGGTGGCAGATATGATGGTTTGGTGGCAGAATTGGGTGGGCCAGATACGCCTGCGGTGGGTTGGGCGATCGGTCTGGAAAGGTTGATTATTCTGTTGCAAAAGTTGCAGGGGAGTTCGGCGCGATCGCTAGATTTTTATGTAGTTTCCAGAGGCGAAAAAGCCGAAGCCCAAGCATTAATTTTAGGGCAGAAGTTGCGCCAACTTGGATTTAGTTTGGATTTAGATTTAAGTGGTAGTGCATTTAAGAAACAGTTTGCCCGTGCTGATAAAAGTGGCGCTGTTGGTTGTTTGATTTTGGGAGATGAAGAAGCAGAAAATCAAACTGTTAAATTGAAGTGGATGGCGACAAAAGAACAGCAAACAATTTCTCAGGTTGATTTGTTGGAGAAAGCGGAACAGTTGCGAAAGGAAATTGATAGTTACAGAACTTCTGGCGTAACTAGTTAAGTAACCCATCATTGTAGAGACGTTGTATACAACGTCTCTACCACCGACATAAAATTTTTTTGCTATAATTATAGTACATAAATACCAAATAAAATTATTTTTCTAAGATTGGCAGGAGAATTATCAATGAAGCTAATCAATATTGACTTAAAAAATGTCGTAGCTGTTGGCTATGAAGATGATCATTTGGGGTTTTTGATCGATCGCGGCAACCAGATGGAGTATTTAGAAGTTCCTGCGCCTTCTCATGTTTACGAAGGACTGCAAGAACTTGCCGAAATAGCGAACGAAGAAGACGAAATTCCGATGGTGCCAGTTAGTTCAACTATGGCATCAGCAATGGGATATGATAAACAAAGAAAAATCTTGCAAATCGAGTTTAATAGCGGTTCAATTTATCAATATGCTGATGTGGAAAAGGAAACTTGGCAACGTTTTCTCGACTCTGATTCCAAAGGCAAATTTTTCAACAAGGAAATCAAAGGACATTATCCTAGCCATTGTTTAGATGATGGAACTGTGATGGAAACATATACAGTTATATATCCGAAAAATGAGCTAATAAAAGCAGAAAATCATCAGCCTTTTTCTAGGTTAAAAACTGCCTAGTAAGTAGATAAATCTAAATAAACTGAAACCAAAGGCGGGCAGGATGCCCACCCCACAAGAGTTACAGCTTTCTTGTGGGGTGGGCATCTTGCCCGCCCCATCCTTAGATAACTATTTTTACTTAATTTATTTGCATCTACTTAATAAAGATTAAACTGTCAGTACAATAGATTTAATAAGTTTAGGAGGTTTTCGGGCTATGAATATCTCGTTAAAACTGGAAGAGGAAGAGTTGATTCAAGCAAAGCTAAAAAGTGGTAAATATGAAACCGCCTACGATGTAATTGTTGAGGCGTTACGGTTGTTGGAAGAACGGGATAAACAGTATGAAAAATGGTTGGAAGAAACTAGAGAAAAAGTAGCAGTTGGTATCAAGCAGCTTGATGAAGGGGAAGGAATTGATGGGGAGGTGGTTATTGCTAAACTGCGGGAAAAATTCAAAAAAGCTGGTGAGAATAAAGCATGAGTCGTTACATTATTTCACCAGCTGCTAGTCAGGATTTAGATGAGATTTCTGATTATTTTTTGCGTCGAAATATAGAAGCTGGGGAACAGTTTGTCGATCGATTTGAGCAGAAATGCCAAAATTTGGTAAAGTTTCCCAAGATTGGGCGTTCTTATGCTGAAATTGAACCGACTTTACGAGGTGTTCTTCTGGATAGTTACGTTATTCTTTATCGGGTGATTGAGGATGGGGTAGAAATTGTTCGGGTGGTGAGTGGATATCGGGATTTAGAATCATTATTTTCTGAGTCAGATGAGAAATGAATCCTCCTAGCATAGCTACTTAATAATCACCACCAGAACCATATTTCCACGCATCAATCCAGCGTTGCAGGTAATATTTTGGTACTGGTGGTAATTCTTTTACCCAAGGTTGGATGGTTTCACCTAATTGATTTAAAGCTGAATAAACTACTAAATTAAAGTAATGCCCCAACCAATCAATTAAGGCTAATATGCCAACTTGGGGAATAATTTTAATTACTAATTCTGGGTGAGAAAGTTGAGTTTTTAAGAGTGCTTTTGTTAAAGCGGGAAACTGTACTACATCTTGCAAAAATGGTCTGAGTACTGCATCTCCAAGATTTTCCATTTCTAAAAATACTGCTGAGAGTAACTGGTTAATTTGTTCGGGTGCGACTTTTTGATTTATCCCTACACTCATGGTACGTTGAAATAACCAAGTTACGGCTAAATTTGGTTGGTAAGGTTGTAATAATGATAAATCGGTTTGAGTTAGACGATCGCACTCCAACGCCTGATTAATCCCATTAGTTAACCTCTGCAAATGACGCACCATTGCACCAAAACCACCAAAACTTAAAGGAGATTGTGCGCCGCTACTATCTCCTACTGGTAAAATGCGATCGAATGGCATTTTTACCGGACTTTGGCGATAACTGGGAAAGAAACCAAACAAAGCTCTAACAAATTCTAATTGCGATAATTCGACTTTTTGATATTCTGGTAAAAGCCGCAAATATTCGCCAAAAAACTCTTCTAAACTTGGACGTTGGGGAGTAGCATCCAAGTAAGTAAACATATAAGTTGTTCTCCCATCTCTGGCGGGAAAAGCTTCCCAAAAATATTGGCATTGATTTTCTAAAGGGGTAAAAGAATAGATTAAATCTCCGGTTTTATTCTCAGGAAAACCTTTAGCGCAAGTTCCCACCACTAAACAAACGCTATCGGGTTTTTGTCCTTGTCTCGCTTGTTGCACAATGGGAGAAAAATTGCCCATTGCATCAATTAATAACCGAGTTTTTAAAGTTTCACTTGCTTCTACCAGTATGCCATCTGGGTGAATCACTGCACTTTGAAAAGGTGAATTTTCCAAGAGTTTACCGCCAGCAGCGAGAAACTTTAATTTGAGAGTTTCTAAGAGATAAACTGGATCAACGCCGATGTTGAGAATGTCTGTTACCCAGATGTCTTTACCACCTAAAAAACCGACTCTTGCAGGGTTGTATTGAGTTACGATCGCCTTTTCTAATTCCGCTTCTGTCAGCAAATTTAACTCTAAAAATACCTCTAACTCTTTGCGAGAAATGTTCCATTCTTGATCTCTTCCCCGCAAAATTCCCCGTTCAATTAAAGCAACTCGCCAACCTAATTTTGCCAAAGCTGCGCCAATTAAAATGCCTAAAGTTCCGCCACAAATCACTACATCCCAGTCTAATGTTCCTAATAGTAAGTCGCTTTGTTTGACTAGTTGAGGTATTGGTATGGTATCCTCTTTTAAGGATTGCCAAAGGCGATCGACTCGCCGTAATCCTTCTAAAGCGTTTCCGAGAATTTGGCTAAGGATCTGTTCAGTTAGAGTCATGCAAAAAACCAGACTGATGGTTAACACTATTGTACTAGACTTAAGAAGAGTGTGATTGCTCTGTTTCGAGGGCAGATCGATTTGTGTCTGCCCTTTTTCTTAAGAATTATTTATAGCTTTGATAAGTAATTATTTTCCGTTAAGCCAACAAAAAAAGCAAGTCATACTCGATGCAGTTAGCGATCGCTATAATAATCCAGTTTAACTGCAATTAGCATCTAATTGGTGAGGTAAATCAATGTAGAAAGTAGTCCCTTTGCAGTTAGTTTGAAAGCAGATTTCTCCGTTATGTGCTTCAATAATTGATTTGGCGATCGCAGTTCCCAATCCTGTACCCCCTCGTTTCCCATGCGTCACAAAAGGATCGAATAAATTATCCCTAATAGCTTCTGGTATTCCAGGGCCATTATCGCATATTTGGATCTTGACAAACTTATCATTATTGTTAGCTGTTACTTCGATACAACCACCATTTCCCTTAAAAGCTTCCACAGCATTACTAATTAAGTTTTGCAAAACGCGCAGCAATTTGTTTTCATCAACATTCACCAAAACTTCTGGTACATCAAATTTGAAATGTACATGAGCATCTTTGAAATAAATTCGATTCAGCTTTTCAAAGTGTTCTAATAATGTCGTTAACTTGACAGGTTTTTTCTTTAAAACTGCATTACCGCTAGCAAATTCTAACGCCTCTTCCGCCATTCCCAACATTCGCTTAACTTGTGCTTGAATGATATCACACCATTCAATTGTATCTTCGTCAGGATGGGTTTCTTTTAACATGGCGCTGGCTAATTGAATGCCTGTTACTGGACTTCTAAAATCATGAATAATCGTATTAACCATTTCCCCAATTAAAGACATTTTTTCTTGATAAATCATTTGATTAACATACTGTGCAGTTGTAGCGCGGAGATGGCGGATAATATAACTTAACAGTTTGAGAATTACATAGCCTTTGGTATTATCTAATATTTCCATCAACTGAGCGCGAGGAATTTTCGCTAAAACTGTGTCTGGATAAGCGATCGCCTGAGCACTACGCGGTTGTCCATCCAAAACCCCAAATTCCCCAAAAAACTCATTTTGTTTAGCTACAGCAATCACATGATACTTATCACAAGCTGTTTTTTTTCTAAACTCCACTTGTCCTTCTAAAACTAAATATAAATAATCGGGAATGTCGTCCTCTTCAAAGACGACCTTTTGTTCAGTATGTTTTTCCACAATAGCCATTTGGCATAATTGCGCTGCTTGTTCTGGCTCAAAATAGGAAATAAACTGATGCACTTCCAGTTCCATAATAAGCTACCTGCCCTTTAAGACATACTAACGGCATAATTCTATCCTACGGCAGATGTATTAAATAGTCAGACTTTTTAACTGCTCTTAAAAAAGTTAAGAATTATTTCTTTGGTGAGTTGTTATTCTAGTAAAAGATTTATCCGCAAAAATCAGTACCATTGATAAATCTCTTAACTTTAACTTTAGTAAAATCTCGGAAAACAATTGTTTGAACAACAATTTCCCCAAGTTAATATTTGAAAATCTATCCGTTGATTTGTTACTTTCTCAAGTATCAGGTTGGCTGCTTAGGGCGATCGCAACCAAATATGCTAAACTCGGACAACTCAAAGGAGATTGAGTTTTGGGGAATGAGGAGAGAGTTGTGAAAAGGCGATCGCTTCTTTACTTAGCAATCAGCTTAACAGTTTTTAGTACTAGTGCTTTACAAAAAGTTAACGCCCAACAACGCCAAGGAATCACCCGTCGCGTGCAGTTTGCTCCCGGCGCTTCATCATTTGTAATTAATGGTAGTGTAACTTTAGGTAATCAAGATACTTATATTTTTCGGGCTAACAAAGGTCAAGAAATAATTGCTGATATTACTTGGAAAGGTGAAAGAGTCGATCGAAGTGACGATCAAGGACTTTCTGGATTTACTTTTATTACCCCTGATGGACAATCTTATGAACACCCCCAAAATGATACTTTTGAAGCTACAGTAACGGGCGATTACAAAATAATAATTGCATAACCTTATAGATTGAGTAATCCTCGATATACTTTTAAATTAACGATTCGTTAGTAGATCCTGTAGGGGCGAAGCATTCGGGCGACAATTTATGAAACACAATCAAAATATAACAATCCGAATGCTTCGCCCAGCCCCCACAGACAACCTGTATCTACTTAAATATTGCACCAAGACAAGTGGTTTGTAGGGTGCGTCAGACAGAAAAATTTGGGCAAGTAACAGTAATTTTTAGTTCTGACGCACCCTACGAATGATAACTTCAAGATTTTCCTGTAGGGGCGAAGCATTCGGGCGAAAATTTATGAAACACAACCAAAATATAACAATCCGAATGCTTCGCCCAGCCCCCACAGACAACCTATATCTACTTAATTCTTGCACCAAAACAAGGCGAAAATTTGTCGCCAAGACAGGGCGAAGCATTTGGGAACATAAATTGATGATTCCCCACAAAATTGTCGCCAAGACAAGGCGAAGCATTTGGGAACATAAATTGTTGATTCCCCACGAAATTGTCACCAAGACAGGGCGAAGCATTTGGGAACATAAATTGATGATTCCCCACCAAATTGTCGCCCAAATGCTTCGCCCCTACAAAAATTAATACACAAATTAAATTGCCAAAAACATCATTTGAATAACGGGAATTTTGGGGAAAGCCAAAACCCTTTTGTTAACTTTTTACCAAAATCTAAAATTCGCTACAATCACAAATAAAGTGCAGTGCAAGGATACCAGCAATGCTGCGGCGATTTTGGCAGAGAATCCAACAGTTTTTTCGGCGCTTATTGGGGATTGGGAGAACAACCTCTCCGCCAAGGGGGAGTGAGGAAAATTCTTTACCGCCTGTGAAAGCGAATGGAAGTAAACCCCAGCGGACGGATCTTGAGTATGAAGTGATATTTAGCGAACTGCTGGAAGGGGTGAATCAAGGGTGGATTCGGGGGAGAATTTTTAACTTTTTAATTGGAAAACGCATTGACGAAGCGGAATTAATTGCTTGGTTACATCGCTTTGCGGAAAATTTGCAGGCGACACCGGAACAGCATCAGAAGTTGGCGCGGCGAATGGTGTTGCTGGGTGAAGTTTACGGTAAGGAATTGGGAAAAGTAGCGGGGGAAATTGGTAAGCGGTTACTGGCGCAAGTACCCCAATTAGATGATGTTCCTTCGGGTGAAGTGATAGAAGCAGATGTCATAAAAGATGATGCAAAGGTAGAGGATGCTGGTTGTGTTAGTTGTTTGCCAAGAGGACGGTAGTGCGATCGGTTTTTTGTTTCATGATTTGACGGGAAAATGCGATCGCCTTTCTTTTCGGTGTTTGTACAAGTGCGATCGCTTTTCTTAATATTAAAATTCCTGATTCTCCGAAAAATTGCTGAGGTAGGTTAATTCCCCGTTTGCTATAAATTTGGGTGATGGGAATGGGGAGAGGTTATGAAGGGGCGAACGATACTTGGTTTGATGGTGAGTTTAACAGTTTTCGGTGCATGGTCGTTAGCAGTTTTGGCTCAGTCTCAGCGACACCCTACAACTGCGGAAATGCAGAAGTTACGCCAAGAATTTCGCCAAAATATTCGTTCGATACAAAACGATGCACAAAGGGCTGATTATATTCGCGATCGCCGTAATCAAACTGAGTTACAGAACAGAGAATTGTTTGTGAGTACTTGGTCAAAGGTTGATTCAACTATAGCGCCTTTTGTGGGTAGCTGGTCGGGATGGGAAGAGTCTATAAAGATTTATCCTTCCAATGTCAGAGGTCGAGTTTGTATTATTGTGACAGGAGAAGGATATGGTAGCTTTACTATTGGTTCTGTGTCTAATGGACAAATACTCACTAATAATGGTCAAGTCATTTTTAAGGAAGGAAATTATTTAGGAATAGCAGGAGTTTATAATAATACACCAATAAATGCCCTAAAAATTCCTTTACATTCTCCTAAGCTTATTGAAAGAATTACACAATTGAGTGGCATAACTGAAGTAAAGGAAAAAAACAGAATTATTCAACAATTTAATGCGGCTGGCTGTACTGATTCTTTGCCAAGAGGATGATATTTTTTATTGAGTAATGCTGGTTTCGTTTGAATGAATAAAGAAAAAATTGATGATAGAGGAGAACATTAATGAAAAAGCGAGCAATCTTGTGAAGTCAGCAAATTTATTCGATCTCTTTCTCTGCTATAACCACACAAACAAGATCCAAGGATAAATTTATGAAAAGGAAAACGCTATTTAACTTAATTTTAGGCTTAACAATATTGGGTAGTGATTATTTCGTAGCATTTGCCAAAGGTGAGGGATATATAAAACATAGCGTAATCCCAAATTTGAGCGGATTAAAACAAATAAATCAAACCCAATCTATTCGTCCAGAAACAGTCCGTGACTCAGGACTGGAAAGGGCTATTATTCGACAAGGACAAATCCCTAAAGAGTTTATTAACAATATACGATACTACTACAATCGGGTTGATTTGAATGGCGATAATAAACCAGAAGTATTAGTACATCTTATAGGACAATACTTCTGTGGTTCAGGAGGTTGTACTACCCTTATTTTTCAGTTTGTTGGGCAAGATTATCGGTTAGTTTCAACAATCTCTCTGAGCACTGCACCTATTATCGTCACAAATCAAAAAAATTTGGGTTGGAATAACTTAATCACTTTAGCGGCTGGTGGTAGTTGGGGTTCAAATCAAGGTTATTATTTATTGCGATTTAATGGGAAAAGCTATCCCAACAATACTGGTGATGGTATTAAATTACGCCCAAATTCAACAATGACAGGAAGAGCTTTTTTCTCGAATTTAGATTACAGCAATGGTGGTATAGCTCTTCAACCCCAAAATTCTCAAATTACAGCAGGGCGATCTTCTTCTGGGCAACAAACGACGACGAGGCGAACACCAAATACACGGCGTTCAGCTACTTCATCTAACACAACAGCACGCCCCACAGTTCCAACATGGAATCAGTTTGTAGCAAGTTTACAGGAAGGAGATTATATAAACACTGATTTTGACCTTCCTCAAGAATTTAGAAATGGATATGTTTACCGAGTTCAAGGAGCAAATTGGGTTGGAGTATATATCCTTAAAGCAGGATTGCCTAGTTATCCCCTTCCAGTTACTTCTGAACTTAGTCAAATTACTGATGGAGAAAGATATGTCCAATCAGGACAAGCTATTTTCTTGTTGTGGGACTTAAGTTTTTCGGCTCCTAGAAATGCAAATGATACACAGGTTAGATTTTCCGAAAAAGGGCTGGGTTGTCTAAGAAATACCTGTTTAACTGCTCGTTCAATGAGTAACACTCAAATTATACGTATTCTGCTTTCAGAAAGACCTATTAGCCAACCATCAGTCGCAGCTTCTAACACTCAGCGATCGCCTTCTTCTGGGGAACAGACGGGGACTGGGCGATCGACTTCTTCTGGGGAACAGACGGGGACTGGACGATCGCAAAGTAGTACACCATCACTTATGAGAGCAGCTAACTTCCAATCTGTTCGCGGAGTTATAGTTGAACCTGCTAAAGAGCCTATTAGAGATTTCAGGCAGTTAAAAGGTAACTACTCCTTTATCCTGGACAGAGTTAATAGCCGAAAATTGCCTGATGGCAGGGAAGTTTTTAGTTTTGATGTCTACAACACTGGTTATGCAGATGGGGTAATTGAGGTTCGTAATGCTCGTGCCGAGTTGGTTGAAATTAGAGCTATTGAAGGGGTTAGAAATCCAACTAATCCTATCAGCTTCGGAAGCTTTTCTATACAAAAGCAATGGGACTCTTTTACTGATTTTATGAATGGTCGTTGGTTCAACGATCCAAGATTTGCTACAGCGCAACAAAAGAAAACAACTATAGAAAACATAGCGCTTCCTCCTGGTGGAAGCATAACCTTTACCAAAACAGGCGCAAATGCCCAAGCTTACAACCAAGCAACACTAGTCATGGGATTTTTCTTTGGAGGCTGGCTTTCTGAGTCAGAAGAAAATCCTGCCTCCCTTCCCGGAGCATTAAATAGAATCTTTGGAGAAGATGCAACTTTTAAGCAGAAGTTTCTTGCAGCCCTATTCCTCAAGTTTCAGGAAAAACGTATTGGTAGTTTAGTAAAAGAAGGTGCGTTTCAGGACTTGCCGAGTACCTTACAAGCTTTTACAACTGCCAGTTGGATTGAGGAGCAAAATTTTAACGAGTTAGTCAAAACAGGAATAGAAGTTTTTCTTCAAGAAGGAATAAAGCATGGTATTACTGATAGAGTTTTGAAGGAAAAGCTCTTTGGTGCGAGCCTTAAGAGTTGGGTAACAGCCGCAGAAATTTTTGCTAAAGGTGGTAATGTATTCCTACAGAATTTAGATTTAGAACGGTCAAAAATAGCAGAAGAAAAAAAAGGGCCTCTAGCTATTATTTACCCCAGGTGATTGTTATATTTTCCGTAATGCCATCACCGCATTTTGTCCGCCAAAACCGAAACTAAAACAGAGCAAATTCTGAAGTTCGCTCGATCGCGCAACCCTAACTAAATTCAAATCAAATTCTGATTCTCTTAAACCTACACAAGGGGGTAAAATGCGATCGCGCAACCCCAACAAACTAAAAGCTACTCCCAAAACTCCCGATGCTCCCAATGTATGCCCAGTTGCGCCTTTTGTCGAACTAACTGCTACATTTTGGGGAAATAAATACTTAATTAATTGCGCTTCATTGCGATCGTTCAAAACTGTCCCAGTCCCATGAGCATGAATATAATCAATATTAATAGGTGAAAGATTGCTGCGTTCTAAACATTGCTTAACCGCATAAATGGCACTTTTTCCGCCCTCTTCTGGCGCGTTAGCATGAAAAGCATCTGCTGTCAAGCCAAAACCTAAAACTTCCCCGTAAACTTTTGCCCCACGCTGTCTAGCTAATTCGGCAGTTTCCAAAACAAAAACCGCCCCACCTTCTCCTAAAACCAAACCTTCCCGCTGTTTATCGAAAGGATAAGCACCCGTTTGGGCTAAAGCGCCCATTTGCTGAAAACCTGTCAAAGTCAAAGGTGTAATTGGTGTTTCTATCGCACCTGCGATCGCTCGCTGACATTGCCCAGATTGAATTAACTCAAAACCCTGCGCTAGCGCCCAAATTCCCGTCGCACAAGCCGCCATTGGTGCCAAAACCGCCCCTGTCGCCCCAATTTGCCTTGCTGCACAAATCGCCGCCATATTTGGCAAACTCTCAAGCCAAGGGGACTGGGGAGGAGGTGGGGGGAGTTGTTGAGATAAATTTGGGATTCCCCCCATCCCCCCATCTCCCCATCTCTCCTGCACGAACTTCTCCCAACGTGCTTGTTGACTGCGACTTGAGCCGATTATTACTCCGCAATCTGGTAAAGGTGGGTTAAGTCCGGCATCTTTTAGGGCAGATTCTACAACTAGCTGAGTTAAAGTTAACAGTTCAGTTGGTCGATCGCCAATCATCGCCAAAGGTCGTGGTTTTAGTTCCAAAAAAGGTTGACACAACTGAATCGCAGATTTACCAGCTAACAAACTTTGCCAGCTGGAATCCAAATCACCCAAAGCTGAGAAAAAACCGATGCCAGTGATAAAAATCTTTACATTCATTAGCTATTTGTCATGAGTCATTTGTCATTTGTCATTTGTCACTAGCAATTAAGCACAAAATCGGTTTTTTTTAAGATCAATGCTAGACCAATAACTAATGACAAATGACCAATGACAAATAACTATTTTTTCAGATTTTCTGCGCCTTGAGTTACTTTAGCAGACTCAATCTTATCGCCTCTTTCAATCTTGTCAACTACATCCATGCCTTGAGTAACATACCCAAAAACTGCATAGTTGCCATCTAAAAAATTGATATCAGACAAAGCAAAATAAAACTGAGAAGAAGCGGAATCTGGAAACATCGATCGCGCCATCGCTACCGCACCACGCTTATGATCTAGCTCTGGCGGCTGCGAAATTCTCGCAGATTCAAAAGTTTTGCTGTAAACCGGAGTATCTGCACCTTTTGGCTTAATTTCCAAAGGAATATTACGAGGCTGTTTTGTTTCAGGATCGATAAAACCACCAGTTCCCAATTGACCTCGGAAATTTGGGTCTTTACTTTGAGGATCGCCACCTTGAACTACAAAAGGTTGAGGGCTTTTTTCTACTCGGTGAAACACTGAACCATCGTAGACACCACGCTGTACAAGGTCTACAAAATTTCCCGCAGTTACAGGGGCATTAGTGCCATCCAATTCGATAGTAATCGGAGAACCTTTCACCACCATAACTACAGTAGCTTTTCCTTCTAACCGGGGTAAATTATTCATTTGAGGATTGTTTGCTTGAGTAACAGATATAGGGGTAGTTGTTGATGTATTTTCCGAACTCTGAGAAGCAACTTCTTGGGATGTGCATCCTCCCAGAAATAATCCACCAACAATTATCAGTGAGACTAACCAGCGCGAAAATTTAGGAAGCATTTTTAGTTAGGTACTCAACTAAATTTCAAAGCCAAGATTACAATCATAACCCTTCTAGTGGCACTCCCAAAAAGCGTGCTAACTCAGCACCTTGGTTCTCTACTTCTGACAAAGACAAAGGTTGTCCAACTCTCGTTAAAGGTACATCTCTGCGTCCTTTAATTCGTAAATAAAGAGCGCGACGGGGATTTAAACCTTCTTTCATATCAACTCGAATGGATTGAACATCTTCGATGGGACAGCCTACCTCGATTTGCCGATTTTTTCCGGGAAAACCCCAACGGAAAATTTTCACAAATCCGGTTTCCCGATTAAATTCGTTATATCCGCCGCCCACATCTAAGATAATCATCAGCCAGAGGTAGGTTGCTAGGAGTGAGCCAGCAACTCCATAAAAGCTCATTGCGATTCCTTGAGGGACAAATATTAGTTGAGAAGCATCGCTAAAAAACAACAGATTTTTGTGTAAATAACTGGAAAGTCCAGCTAAGAGAAAACCTACACCGCCGATCGTAACTGCTGTCGCCAACAAGTAATTGCTGAGACGACGCGAACCTAATATTTGCTGGCGGAGAATGCGATCGCTTGAGGAAATTGTTTGTGTGGTCATGGCTGTGATTAACAAAATTATCTCTGACTAACTCAGCTATTTCAATGCCCGATGGGAGATTACTAGCCCTGGTTAATTATTAAAAAATTTGGAAGAAAGAGAGTTTTCCCAGTCTAGTGAGCATGGGTTGACTGATACATTTACGCGACATTACTCTGGGCATTCCCGGACAATGCGACGATAGCACTATCACAGTTGAAAGTGATAGTGGCGGTATCCCGCAAAGCTTTCAGGAGAATCCCGAAAGCACCATTCCAATCCCTTGGTAGTGTAAAACCACATTCAGGGCAGCGGAACAATTTAGAACCACCCAACTTAGCATGAACTTGACCGCAGCGGGTACAAGTCTTACTGGTGTATTCTTCCGTTACATCGACAACGATGCTTAGAGTCAATTGAGCTTGATGCTTAAGAGTCAACTTGAATCGATAATGTGCCCAGGTCAGCATTGCTCTTGCCGTCTTGGATCTAATTTTTCGCTTTGCCTTGGCAACCATGTCGGAAGTCTCGAAGGTAGGCAGAAAAATCACACGGTAGTTATTAGTTAAGAAATGAGCAATCTGTTTGTGGGATTCATCAATCAAATTGCGAATCTTGGTTCGCATTCGATGGGCTGCTTGCCTCATCCGCCGCCGTCGATTTCGACTTTGCTCTTTAGCAAGAGAGCCCATCAAATTATCTAAATGTTGACAAATGCGAGTGATGCGTCCAATATCGCATGAGCCAAACTCCACAAACTTACATCCGTCAAAACCAGTCAGGAAAGTTCGCACGCCCGGATCTAACGCGATTAACCCTAAAGACTCAATTGATTTTAGTTGGACTGCCAGAGGGAAAATTGCAAACCATTTACCCTTAACGAAAACCAACTGTGTCCCCTGGTTACAGGATTGAGGGATAGGTTCAGCCGCAACAAATGTCAATCCTTTGGTTAACCTGGAATA
>NZ_JBHFNQ010000131.1:0-61319 GCF_041929345.1 Floridaenema aerugineum BLCC-F46 | reverse complement strand
TTCTAGTGCATGGATTATCCAGCCATATTGCTTGCAGATTTCGCCAATGATTCTTTTAAGTTCCACTTCTATAGTCCCCTCAAGTACCTGGTGACGATACTTTGGGCAAAAGATGATGTGATAGCCTAAGCAGTGCTTGGCGTGTGACGAGGACCTCCTATCCTTTAACACCGCTGCCTAAATCGCTGGGAACTATGTATCTTTGTAAGATAATAAATAATAGTAGAATTGGCGCGATCGCAATTACTGAACCCGCAGCTATTAACCGCCAATCTAAGGAAAATGTTCCGGCTAATCTGGCTACACCTAAAGGCAAAGTATAATACTCTGGTTGGTCAATTACTATTAAGGGCCACAGGAAATCACTCCAAGAACCAATCAAGGTAAAAATTGTTAAAGTTACTAATGCTGGACGAATTGCTGGTAACATGATAAACCACCAAATTCCTAATTCGGAACAACCGTCCATTCTGGCAGCTTCTTCTAATTCTTTGGGTACTCCTTGAAAGGCTTGGCGCAATAAGAAAATGCCAAATGCTGAGGCTAAACTGGGAAAAATAATTCCTAAATAACTGTTTTTTAAACCTAATTGTACTGTTAAAATATACAAGGGAATCATCACGATTTGAAAGGGAATCATGATGGTAGAAACGATGATGGCAAAAATTATATTTCTGCCTTTAAATTCCAATCTGGCTAGGGGATAAGCAGCTAAAGCACAAAATAGTAAGTTTAAAATAACTGTTAATCCAGCTACTAAGGTACTATTAAATAAGTATTGGGCAAAAGGTAGGGATTGCCAAACTTGGATGAAGTTATCGAAGGTTGGTTGAGTTGGGAAAAATTGTGGAGGGAATTGGAAAATGTTTTCTGATGGTGATTTTAAGGCGGTGCTAATTAACCAGAATAAAGGAAAGAGCATGATTAGAGCGATCGCACCCAGCAACCCGTAAATTAAAACATATTTGCCCCCTGACAATTGCGGAATTTTAGATTTAAAATTCTGCTGTTTATCAAACATTATTTAGCTTTTCTCCCTGATTTTTATTAATAAGTTTTACCCCGGTTTCCGTACAAACTCCTGTTAAAGATCGATCCCATTCATCGATCGGAATCTCTACCAAATAAGTAAATTCAAAAACCATCCCAATTGTGAGTTTATTTGACCATTCAGGCAGAGTTAATAAACGGTCATAATATCCCGCACCGTAGCCTAATCGATATCCTCGCACATCACAAGCCACAGAAGGAACTAAGATTAAATCAACTTGACTGGGGTCTAAAGTGGGAGCATTGGCAAGAGGTTCTAAAATGCCAAATTTGTTGGTTTCTAACTGATCTCCCGCTTGCCAAAGATGCCAAGACAGTTCCTTACCAACGCAGCGAGGAAAACCCCAACGGTGGGAATTGTCAGCAAACAAGGGTTTTAAGTCTGGTTCTTGGCGGAAACTAAAATAAGCTAAAACGGTTTTTGCTTGCTCAAACAAGGGAGAAGATTGTAAGTGGGTGCAAATGCGATCGCTTTTTTCCTGCCATTCGGTTTTAGGTAGCATTTGGCGGATTTTCAGAAGCGATCGACGTAAACTAGCCTTATCCATTCAGTAACTAGCCTTATCCATTCAATAATTTCTTTAAAAATGAATCACTTCATAGTTTAAGATTTCCAGAAATCAAGATTAGCATAAGAATGTTAATTATACAGATGGTCGATCGCAAAACTAGGTTTCCGCAGATCTCGGTATCCATGATTGAATGAATCATCAACCTTTTAAATTTACTTGTTTAAATATTTAAATTTGATCTGCAAAAAACCTAGTAGGATCGAGCCAAGAAAGTAATAGTACTGATATTTACTCAAAACCAATGACTAACTCGTTAATCCCCGTAATCTTAGCAGGTGGCAAAGGTGAACGCTTTTGGCCCCTCAGCCGCAAACAACGTCCGAAACAGTTTTTAAGTTTAGATGGTAGTGGCAAAAGTCTTTTGCAAGCAACCGCCGATCGACTATTATCGGTTGCAGGTGGTTGGGATAAATTGTGGGTTTGTACTTCTAAAATTTTAGCCGAAGGAGTGAAAGAACAACTCCCCGAATTGCCAGTAGAAAACTTATTGGTTGAACCAGAAGGAAGAGATACTGCACCCGCAGTTGCTTGGACAACTTTAGAAATTGCTAACCGTTATGGTGATGATACAGTAGTTGGTTTTTTTCCCGCAGATCATTGGATTGCAGATGAAGCAGCTTACAAACAAATTTTAGAAGATGCTGCTAAATTAGCAACCCAAAAAGAGGCGATCGTCACTTTAGGAATTAAACCAAATCAGCCTTCTACTGGTTACGGTTATATTGAACAAGGAGAGGCGGAAGGTACTTTTGGGAAGTCGTTAGTTTATCGGGTAAATCGGTTTACAGAAAAACCCGATCGCGAAACAGCAGAAGAGTTTTTAGCGACAGGTAGATTTAGTTGGAATAGTGGAATGTTCGTGTTTCGTGCGGGAGTTGTGCTTAAAGAATTGGCAATTCACGCTTCAGAAATTCTCACTCCTTTAAAAGAACAAGGAATCGCAGCTTATTCACAATTACCGAAGAAAAGTATTGACTATGCTTTGATGGAAAAAACTAATTTGGCTTATGTGATTCCGGCGGCTTTTGGGTGGGATGATTTGGGTGATTGGAATGCGATCGAACGTTTATTAAAAGGCGAACAAGCGAATGTAGAATTAGCAACTCATGTGGGAATGGATACCCAAGGAAGTATCCTTTATGCTGAAGGTGAAGATGAGGTAATTGTTACTATTGGATTAGAGGATGTGGTGGTAGTGCGCGATCGTAACGTCACTTTAATTGTCAAAAAAGAACGTACTCAGGAAATCAAGCAAGTCTTGAAAAAAATCCAAGAAGATCCCAGATTTACTCATCTTTTGTAAAATCTAAAACTCTCGACAGATGTATAATTTCCCAGCTTTGGTTAGAATTAACTAAAGCTTTTTTGTTTTGGATTAAACCCATTTCTGTTAAAACAGTAAATGATTAATAAAAATCAGTGAAGTTGTAAAGCTAATTACATTCACGTATTAACTCAAGTTGCTAGTTATATTGAGTAGGGTGCGTCAGAGCGCCAAATTCTGGATCTAATCACTAATTTTATGACTCTGACGCACCCTACAGCCTAAAAAAATATTCTTTCATTAATAACTAGCAACTTGGGTTATTACCAATCACCAACTACCAATCACCAACTACCAACTACCAATTATGTTTTTAACTCAAACTGTTTCCCGTCAAAGAGATATTGCAGAAGTTGTCCTTCGCAATGGCTGGGGTTATATGCGGGGTTTGTTGACTGGTGGTAGTGCTGAAAATCCACAGTTGCCAACTCCGGCTGTTTTACGGAAAATTTTCATCGAATTAGGGCCTGTTTATGTCAAATTAGGACAATTATTAAGTACTCGTCCTGACCTTTTACCAGCATCATATATTGAAGAATTATCGACTTTACAAAGTTCAGTTCCGCCAGTTTCTTGGCAAGATATTGAAGTAGTTTTGCGCCAAGAATTAAAACAGCCTTTAGAAGAGGTTTTTGGTTTTGTGAATCCCCAACCGATCGCAGCTGGATCGATCGCCCAAACTCATCGTGCTAAATTAATGGATGGCAGAGAAGTTGCGTTAAAAATTCAGCGTCCTGGAATTGATGTAATTATTGAACAGGATACATTTTTAATTAGGGGATTGGCGGAGTTGGTCGATCGGACAGAGATTGGACAAACTTACGATATCAAAGGTTTAGCAGACGAATTTACCAAAGCATTAAGAGACGAATTAGACTTTATCTTAGAAGCCAGCTACACAAAACTATTACGCGAAAATATGTCTACAAGTCGCTGGTTTGATCCTCAACAATTAGTCATTCCCGAAGTTTATTGGGATTTAACAACCCGCAAATTACTAGTATTAGAATGGTTGGACGGCGAACCACTTTTAACAGCCAACTTTAGTCAGACAAATGGCGTTTCCCCACAAGAGAAAAGAAGGGAAATAACCAGGCTATTATTTCGAGCTTTTATTCAACAACTTTATGTTGATGGATTTTTTCATGCCGATCCACATCCCGGCAATTTCTTCTATTTAAAAGATGGTCGAGTCGCATTATTAGACTGTGGTTTAGTTGGGCGTTTAGACCCCCGCAGTCAGCGAATTTTGACAGAAATGATTTTAGCGATCGTCGATATGGACGCACAACGTTGCACCCAATTAACATTGCAATTAGCTGATTCTGCAAACCCGGACAACTTAGCAAATTTGGAAGTTTCTTATGAACGAATGTTGCGGAAATATTACAATTTAAGTTTATCCAAAATCAGCTTTGCCAAAGTATTTTATGAAGTTTTACAGATAGCTAGAGAGAATAAGATTAGATTACCCAGTAACATGGGTTTATATGCAAAAACTGTTGCGAATTTAGAAGGATCGGCAAGAATTTTTGACCCAGAAGTGAACCTGTTAGATGAAATAAAACCATTAATGACAGATTTATTTCAGAGGCAACTGTTGGGAGATAATCCTTTACAAACTTTATTAAGGACAGCTTTAGATGTTAAAAGTTTGTCTTTAGAATCTCCCCGACAAATAGAGTTACTTTTAGACAGAGTTACTTCCGAATCTTTGAAGTGGAATTTAGCTATCAAAGATTTTGATGGGTTGCGGCGAAGTTTAGATGTTTCCGCTAATCGTTTGTCTTTTAGTATTGTAGTTGGTTCGTTAATTATTGGCGCAGCGATTATTTCTTCTCAAGGGCAAACAAGTCAGTTTTCTGTGTTGAGTAATGCTTTATTTGGGGTGGCGAGTTTTCTGGGTTTGTGGTTGATTATTAGTATTTTAAGGTCGGGGAGATTGCGCTCTTAGGGTTTAACTATAATTGCTTTGGGTTTATTTGCTTCAAATAGTGAGGCGGAAAGAAGAATCACAGGACTTGCAGTTTCGTTTTTTCCATAATGTACCATTCCCCCAGGTTCAGCTAATGAATCTCCTACTTTAAGTAAAGTTGTTTGTCCTGCTTGAAGAGTTTCTTCAGTGCGATCGGCTCTAATAATTTTTGCTGCACCTTTAACAACCGTATAAGTTAATATACCAAATTCAACGCGCTCAATTTGCATTCCGGGATGGATATGAGGCGGAAGATTAGCACCAGGAGGAATGGTGTAACGCACTAATTCCAAAATTCGACCTTCGGCTTCGCTGGGATAACCACTAGCTAAAACTTCACGAGTTACAGATTGAGTCTAACTATTAACAGGTGTAGGTGTTTGTTGAGATTTGGCTATAGCAATTGTACCAAAAAATGCTAATAAAATTATTGGAAATATTGAGCTTACTTTTTTCATTTTTCTATTTAATGATAGCTGCTTAATAGTATCATATAATGAAAATACAAGAAAATTTTGCCTAGTATGAATTATAATCCTGATATCCACCATCGCCGTTCAATTCGCATTAAAGGATATGATTATTCCCAAGAAGGGGCATATTATTTCACTATCTGCTGCCATCAAAAGCGATGTTTACTAGGCGAAATTGTCAACGGTATCATGCAGCCAAATATTGCAGGTAAAACCGTTGCCGCAGTTTGGCATAATTTACCCTGTCATTTTCCATTTATTGAACTCGATGCTTTTGTAGTTATGCCCAATCACGTACATGGGATTATTGTGATTACCGAACAGCAAAATAATCTTACTAATAATCAATCATTAAAATCTCAAACATCTTTACCCAATGGAACTAAAGCAGGTTCATTGGGTGCAACTTTGCAAAATTTTAAATCAGTAAGTACTCGCCAAGTTAACCGCCTAACGCGAAATTCTGGCACAATTTGGCAACGTAATTATTACGAACAAATCATTCGTAACGAACAAGCGTATAATAATATCAGACGCTACATTATTGAAAATCCTTTGACATGGGAAGACGATGAAGAAAATATTTCCAAGTTTAAACCGATTTAACATTGATTCAATTACACATTAGTAATTTGTAGGGGCGAAGCATTCGGGCGACAATTTATGATAGTCAGCCAAAATATTCAATTCCGAATGCTTCGCCCTGCCCCCGCGACAATATAAAAATAATTTAATTTTATGTTATCCCCAAGAGATTAAAAGCATTCGGGTATATGAATTGTTGGTTTTTACCAAAGATAGCATTCGTATATATGAATTGTCGGTTTTCCCAGAGATAGTATTTGTATACATCAATTGTCGATTTTCATCAGAGATAGTATTTGTATACATCAATTGTCGGTTTTCATCAGAAATAGTATTTGTATATATCAATTGTCGCCAAGGCAGGGCGAAGCATTCGGATAGATGAATTGTCGGTTTTTGTCAGAGATAGTCGCCCGAATGCTTCGCCCCTACAAATATCGAAATCGTTTTTAAGCTTCTTTAATTTCTCTTTTCAGCCATTTTAATACTGTATCAATGAGGTTTGGATCGTTGGGAGAAATAAGTCTTACATTTTCGCAAGGTCGATCGCTAATAATGGCAATTGTACCCCCAAATGTAGCGATATCAGATAGGAAGGATAGGTTTAGGGTGCGATCGTTCTTCGAGTTGTAGAATAGCAAAGCAACTCGTTTTTCTAGTTTTCTCAAATCTAATCGCCAGTACTTTTTAAGTTGCTGCATTGTGTTTGGTTCTTCCTGCTTTTCTGGACAACCTTGTTCTACCATTTCAATGTAGATATCAGTAGCAGGGTTATTTGGATCTGAGAAGTAACTGCCATCAATGCAAATTAGTTTTACTGCTTTGTTGATTTCTTCATCTTTAGCAATTTCAGAATCAAGAATTGAAGGAAATTGCCTGAAATTGAGGTTTTGGATCGTGGATAATTTACCACATGAAATGTTATTAATAGCTTCTGTACAGTTGGTTGACTGTTGGCTGTGCCAAGCACGATAAAAGTCTGGATAACTCATATTTTTGGCACAGTGCCAAAGAACTTCATAGCAATAGAAATACTTATCTAAATTATCTCGATCAGGCTTTGTATCTAGGCAATATTTTAGACCAGCAACTACCACTGGAAACATTCCTTTACGAACTATTTTTGTAAATTTTAAAGCAGCTTGCCAACAGCCTGTTTCGTCTTCACTATTACAAAGTAAATTAACTAATGATTTTGCTAAATGCTCTTCATTATAATTATAGTTATAATTGTTTTCTATTCAGGAGCAAAAATTCTGTAATTACCTTGATCTGGATTTTCAGGTACATGATTTAAAAAATAATGCCAATCGTCAATATTCTGTGCCGCAAAATACTCCTGAAAAGTAGGATGAAAGAAAGCATAAACAGGTTCATCAGTTTTAGCTTCCCTATCAACTAAATTCAGCCAACCCAATTCCCAAGCTAACTTAAAAAGCCGATCATCCAATTCTTTTTTAATTAAACTTTCTGGCAATCGAAATCGAGCATCACTATCTAATCCCGCTATTGATAATCGACCAAGAGCTTGATGTAATTCTTCCTTTAACTCTAGTTGAGTTGTCCAATCGACACTAGACAGCGTTGGTTTCCACTCATAGAAATAGCGAACAAACAACTCATAAAGACCTGCTTTTGTTTCGGGAAGTTCCGCTTGTTCATCACGATAAAAAACTTGACATAGCAAAGCTAACCGTAACGGATTTTCTACTAGTTGACGAATGCGATCGCTTTGTGGTTGATTGAGCTTTTCCCGCAGAACTTTACCTAACTGTGGTTTCTTCGCAAATCCAAACCACTGCTTAATAAAGCGCCGTACATCTCCCTGACTAAATTTCTGAGTTTTATAAGTCTCAAAACCTGTCAGAGGATTGTTAGTTTGAGCATCCCAAACATTAGTGCGACAAGTCAACACAACCCGCACTTTACCCAACCAATCAGAAAGCTGATTTTGGATTCTTTCAAGTGCTTTAGCTGGCGAACTTTCCCCAATCTCATCAACACCATCTAACAACAACCAAACCCCACCTTGGCGCAAACGTTTTTGTAGTTTTTGTAGAGACGTTTCATGAAACGTCTCTACAAAAACGTCAGGGTAAGTTAGTGATATTGCTTCCGGTAGCCATTCCTCAAGAATATAGTTTTTCAGTGTCCTTCCTTGCAAACTTGCCAAAGAAATGCAAATCGGTAAATCTTCAGTATTTTTTTGAATATAAGTGGCGATGCGATCGAGTAATGTTGTTTTACCTGCTCCCGGTTCACCAACAATAGCAATATGCTTATTTTTACCAACAGATTGCTGTGCAATTACATCATTTAGAAATTCATCATGCTGGTAAATGCGAGTAATGACTTCCTGTTTTAATTGATGTACCTGTTCTATTGGTAAAATTCCACTGCGGCGCTGTTGCTCTTTGCGTTCAACCAATGTTAAGGGTTCTTTAACAGCATTAGTTAACTGCACTTATTATCTCTGGGCTAAACAACTGTATCTCGATAGTCTCAAATTATCGAGTTCAAATTCAGCCAATGGCTTACGCTTTCAACTACAAAAATTCAGAAAACTTCGACTTCAATAGCAATGATGACTCAATGCAAAGTTTTCCCCACTTCCAAAACGGAGAAATCATCAACGAATTGGAAATAATGATTATTGACATTCTCGAAATGATTTTAGGAAATCGCTTCCGTTACTGTCCCCAAGTACCATTAGAAATCATCTGTTCTCGTCCCGAAAATTTCTCTCGTCTCCCCGATGAAATCTGGAAATTTTGGGTTAGTTCCAAAGTAGATATTGCTTTAATCGATCGCACTTTCCCCACCAACCGCAAAGCCAAATTAGTTGTAGAATGCCAATCTCACTGGCATGATTCCTTAGAAGCGCAGTTGCGCGATCGCAAAAAAGCCAAACTCCTCGCCTCAGTCAACGTTCCCCTAATTTATGTGCGAAGAATCGCAGAAGATCAAAGATATTATCGCTTCTACACACCCAACGAAAAACACGAAGTTTTTTACAACATAATTACTCAACAAGGATGGGCAGAATTAGAAGCTTTTTTGCTCAGTTTTTTGTAATTTATGTTAACAATTTTTCCTTTTGTAGGGGCGAAGCATTCGGGCGACAATTTATGACACTCAGCCAAAATATTAAATTCCGAATGCTTCGCCCTGCCTCCGCGACAATATGAAAACTACTCTAAACCAAAATATTTAAATTCCGAATGCTTCGCCCTGCCCCCACGACAATATAAAAACTACTCTAAACCAAAAAATTAAATTCCGAATGCTTCGCCCTGCCTCCGCGACAATATGAAAACTACTCTAAACCAAAATATTTAAATTCCGAATGCTTCGCCCTGCCCCCGCGACAATATGAAAACTACTCTAAACCAAAATATTTAAATTCCGAATGCTTCGCCCTGCCTCCGCGACAATATAGAAACTACTCTAAACCAAAATATAAAATCCCGAATGCTTCGCCCTGCCCCCGCGACAATATGAAAACTACTCTAAACCAAAATATAAAATCCCGAATGCTTCGCCCTGCCTCCGCGACAATATAAAAACAATTTAAATTTCTCTCATCCTCAATAGATTAAAAGCATTCGAGGATATCAATTGTCGGTTTTTATCAGAAATAGCATTCGTATATATGAATTGTCGCTAAGGCAGGGCGAAGCATTCGGATATATAAATTATCGATTTTCATCAGAGATAGTCGCCCGAATGCTTCGCCCCTACAGTATTCCAAAAACTCCTTAAATTCTACAAATCGCTGTATTCAATTCCCTCGACTTTGTAACCCCTTGGTGTAATCATCCATTCGCCATGAATCCGTGTATTTGAGTTACCAATTAACACAATTGTCAACATATCAATTGAGCTTTCCAGCAACTTTTCTAAAGTAGTAATCGTAATTTCTTGGGTTTCCCGATAAGCGGAACGGACGATCGCCACTGGTGTAGCCGGATTACGATACTTTAAAAAAATCTGTTGGGCAAAAGCAATTTGTTCAGTGCGAGTCTGGGATTTCGGATTATATAAAGCTGTGACAAAATCCGCCTCTGCTGCGGCAATTAACCGCTTTTCAATTACCTCCCAAGGTGTTAACAAATCGCTCAAACTAACGGCGCAGAAATCGTGCATTAACGGCGCACCTACCAAAGAAGCCGCAGCTTGTAAAGCCGTGATTCCGGGAAACACTTGCACGCCCGGAACTTGCCCATCCCAACCATGCGCTTGCAGTTCTTCTAATACTAAACCCGCCATCCCATAAATGCCGGAATCTCCTGAAGAAATCACCGCCACAGTTAAGCCTTTATCTGCTAATTCGATCGCCTTTTTCGCCCTTTCCACTTCCTGAGTAATGGGCAAAGATTCCACAATTTGACCTGGCTTTAATAAAGGTGAAATCAAGTCAATATATAAAGAATAACCAACTACAGCATCAGCTTGAGAAATTGCCATTTGTGCAGCAATAGTCATTTGTTCTAATTGACCAGGACCCGTACCAATCAGTAAAATTTTCCCAGTGCGATCGCTATATTCTTTCTCTGATAAACCTACAGCAATAGTCACAGCCCCACGTTCTCCTTCTAAACGAAAAATTTGTTTTTTAACTAATAAATTAGTCCCATCTTGTAGGACAGGCATCTTGCCTGTCATTCTCAATCCCCAGTCCCGTAGGACAGGCATCTTGCCTGTCATCCCTAATCCAGCACAAATAGCCGCAGCTTCTGCCACACTAGGAGTTCCCACTTCCGCAGCGACAATAGTTGAAGGATTAGGTACATTAATTTTACCTAAAACTTCCGCCGAAAAAGTTTTTAAAGGCCAATTTTTTTCTCGACAAACTTCGATTAAACCGACTTCATCAGCTTTAAGATCAATTGTAGCAATTCCGGCGATCGCACCCAACGCCAAATGATACTTTTGACAAACCTGAAGAATAGCACTTTCAATTAACTTTTTAGAAGTTCCTCTTTCGCAACCTATTCCTAACCATAAAACTCTCGGATGCCATTGTACTTTTGGTAAATCAGAATCAGGAGAAAACCTTCTTTGGGTGAAACTAATCCAAATTCTGGCTTTTGGGGTTGGATTAGGAATGACAGGCGCATTAGGAATGACAGGCAAGATGCCTGTCCTACAAGATTGGGTAATTTCGTTGTTTTCAAAATAGAAAGGATGACCTTCTGGAAGGTGATTTTGCCAGAGAGTAGAACCGACTTCTTGAATTACTTGAACAGGTTCATTTCTGGCGATACTAGCTGCTACTTTTGTCCAATCACCTTCACCCTTATTCCAACCAAAAGGAACACCTAATAAATCGACAGCAGGTAAACCCAAACCATTAGACGCACCAGTTAAAATTGGGGTAGCATTTAATGAGAGTGCGATCGCCCTTGTCAACCGATCCGCCCCACCTTGATGACCACCACACAAACTAATTACAAATTTACCATTTTGATCGACAACAATTACTGCCGGATCGACAGATTTATCCCTTAACAAAGGTGCAATTAACCTAACAACAGCGCCAGTTGCCAAACCGAAAATAAAACCGCGATATTGCGACCAAATATTAGCGATATGTTCCCTTAAAGAACCAGAATAAACCTGAGTTCCCGAAATCTCCCTCAAAGATTCCGCAACCCAAAGATCCGCACCCATTGACTGACAAACAGGTAACAAAAGTTTAGCAGCATTGGGAGTAGTTGCGATCGCTGCCATCGGCAAAAAATCAGCCAAAATCAAACTACATCTGCGTTCATCTGCGTTCATCTGCATTCATCTGCGTTAAAAAAACCTCCGCCACCCAAGAAAAAACCTCAAAAAACATCTGCGTTCATCTGTGGTTAAAAAAACGCCCGACCTAAAAAGTCAGGCGATTATTAATTCTAACTCTTTCTTGACCAATTCACTGTTGAACAGCCGAAACCCGAGTAACAGCTTCAACAACCTCAGAACTAATCACAGTTGATTGCAACATTTGACTTTTCGCAACCGAACCATTAGCCAAATTAAACAGAGGATTTGACAAAATACCAGCGAAAGAAGTAGCGATTAAAGTCACCACCAAACCAACTTGTAAAGCCCGCATTCCGGGCAAATTCCAAGTAATAGCCGGATAATTCTTCACTGCATCGGACATTTCTTGAGGTTCCTTTACCACCATCATTTTCACCACACGAATGTAGTAGTAAATAGAAATCACACTGGTAATTAAACCTAACAAAACTAACAGGTAAAGACCAGCTTGCCAACCAGCCCAAAACAGGTATAACTTCCCAAAAAATCCAGCCAAAGGCGGAATTCCACCTAAAGAAAGTAGAGACAAACTTAAACCCAAAGTCAACAGAGGATCTTTTTGGTATAACCCGGAATATTCGCTAATTTGGTCAGTTCCCGTCCGCAGAGAAAAGAGAATTACACAGGTAAAACCGCACAAATTCATGAACAGGTAAACCAACATATAAAACACCATGCTGGAGTAACCTGCTTCTGTACCAGCGATTAATCCTAACATGACAAAACCAGCTTGAGCGATCGAAGAATAAGCCAACAATCGCTTCATGCTAGTTTGAGTCAAAGCTACCACATTTCCTAATACCATGCTCAGAATAGCAAGGGAAGTAAAAATGAAATGCCATTGTTCGCTAACTAAAGGGAAAGCTGTCACCATTAAGCGAATAGCTAAAGCAAACCCAGCCGCTTTTGAACCAACGGAAAGGAAAGCAACTACCGGAGTTGGAGAACCTTCATAAACATCAGGAGTCCATTGGTGGAAAGGTACAGCCGAAATTTTAAACGCAATCCCAGCAATAGCGAATACTAAAGCAATTACCAAAGCCAAAGATTGACCAGTACCAGCAGCCAATCCAGCAGCGATCGCACTTAACTTAGTTTCTCCACCGGACAAACCATACAACAAAGATACACCGTAGAGGAAAATCGCCGAACTAGAAGCGCCAATCAACAGATATTTTAAAGCCGCTTCATTAGAACGAGGGTCGCGCTTAGTGTAACCTGTCAGCAGATAAGAAGAGATACTCAGAGTTTCCAAGCTGATGAAAATCATCACCAACTCATTTGCGCCAGAGAGAAACATTCCGCCAATAGTCGCAGTAAGCAAAATCGCTACGAACTCGCCCAAAGAAGTGCCTGATTGCTCAATGTAGGTAATCGACATCAAAATTGTCACTGCTGCTGACAAAGCGATGATGCCGCGAAACACTACACTTAAGGCATCACCATTAAAGCCACCCAAAAATGCGATCGGCTTAGTGATATCCCATTGATAGCAGAGGGCGACAACGGAAGCGAGTAAACCTGCGACTGCTAGATAAGGAGTCCAGCGAGTCGAAGTCCGCCCCACAATTAAGTCAACCATTAACACTACAATCAGTGTGGCAATGACAATTGCCTCTGGTAAAATTGTTCCAGCATTTAGCTGTGCTGCAAGTTCAGCAAAACTCATAGATCCTATAAAATTTGGAGATTAGCCATACAGACCAGGACACTTAATATTATTGCGTCCTCCGTCACATATTCAATAGTTTTTTTCTAGGAATCCATTAGCCTAAGCATCAATCACAACCTTTTCCACAGGTTCAGCAATGCAGGTTAAAATCAAACCGACAGAGCGATCGCTATCTTGAAGAGCGCGAGGTTCTTCTTTGTACTCCACATTTCCTGAAAGTAACTTTTGCTTGCAAGCTCCACAAAATCCCTTGCCACAACCTCTCCGAATTGTTACATTTTCTTGTTCAGCTAATTCCAAAATAGATTTTTCCCCATCCCAAATTACCTCTTTTCCAGACTTAGCAAAAACTACGGTTGCTTGAGAGGATGAAGTAGTAGGAGATAGCGTAGCCCGATTTCCATTTGTGTGTTCCAGTTTAGATAAATCAGGTTGTAACTGACTCAGCATTGAACTCAAAGTTAACTGCAATGGGCGAGAAGTTGGCGCTGAAACAGTAATTTTTTCAGGTTGGCTTTTTTCCTGAGTTGATAATCCAAAGCTTTCATTAAAGAAATTTTGCATGGGGAATTCTAGCTTTTCTAGTATAGTTTTAATTCCCTGCATAAAAGGTTCCGGCCCACAGACATAAATTGTGCGATCGCCAAAATCAGGAACACTGCTAATTAACATTGATTCATTCACTCGCCCCTTGTAACCTAACCAAACTTGACTAGACTCTAATTTAGTAGTCGTAATTGCTAAGTGAAAATTTGAGTGTCGCGCCGCCAACAACTCTAATTCCCGCCGAAAAATTATATCATCAGGAGTGCGAGTGCTATGGAGAAAAACCACATCTATATCAGATCCAGTATCGCAAATCCATCTTGCCATTGACATCATTGGTGTAATGCCACTACCCGCAGAAATTAACAATAACTTCTGTGTCGGATGAGCAAAAAAAGTAAAATCTCCCATCAAACTACTTAACTGAACTTCACTTCCGACTTTAATGTTATTATGCAACCAATTAGAAACTAAACCGTCAGGAATTCGCTTCACAGTAATTTCTAAACTATGAGGGCGTGAAGGTGAAGAAGAAATGGAATAACAGCGACTAACTTCTTTGCCATTAATTTGTAAATCCAATGAGATAAACTGTCCGGGTTTATAAGTAAACAAAACAGGGGGAATAGCAACAAATCGAAAAGTTTTTACATCCGATGTTTCATCAATAACTTGGACACATTTAACCTTGAGTTTACCTTGATTCCAATGATTAATAGAGCTTGGCTCAATCATCGCTAATGGCATATAATCATTTGGTGAAGTAGAGAAATTTTCCGTTGTAACAACTGAGCTATCTTCTCCCAAAGATTGAATCATTAAGGCATAGTGACCAATTTGAATGGTATCCCGATCGCGCAAAATATAACTTTGTTTCGGCTCAGCAATTTTGTTATTAATGCGAGAGCCATTACGACTGGTATCGCTGTAGTAATATTGCCCATTTTCAAAGTAAATTTTACCATGTAAGCTACTTACTAAGGGGTCATCTAACACCACACAACAACGGCGATCTCGTCCGACAATACATTCACGATTGAGCATCTTTTCTGGAGTGAGATTGATTTCCTTAATTTCCTGGGGTTGGTTGAGGTTGATCGCTATAATTTTCGGCATTTTTTCCTCACTAGTAAAACTAAATATCTTGACGATTCTAAGTACGCACTTTTCCCGATCGAGCCAAAGCAATAAGAGCATCTGAATTAACAGATTTAAAAGTACCGCTCTCAAATAGCCTTAAAATTTGGTTTAGTGTTCCCAAAACCTTTCCATATTGCAGAATATCTTCAGCCGTATCTCGCACTAATTCATCCAAGTTTTCTTGAGAAAGAATTAACCTTGCTTGCTCAATACCTTTTTGAGCATTCAATTTATAAATGCCATACAAACTGGCTGCTTGAGTTAGAGGATTTAGATCTTTTAGTAACTCAAGAAGAACTTCGATCGCCATTTCAACACATACTGTTTGAGTACCAACAAAAGTTTCATCTTCAGCCAATCTTTGTACATTGGTTTTGCTAACTTGATTTCGGCTCAATGTCAAAACATCCATGATCTTAGGACTCAAACGTTGCTCCCATAAACTCTGTTCATTACTTAAAATCTCAAACAACACATTTTTTGCCATAATTCCCGTGCGTCTAGCTAACTGTAAAGCATCAGGTTGTTCCCCAACTATTTCCAGAATACTGAGCAATTGCACGGTAACAAATTGTTGTTTTTCTCCGAGCAAATAGCGTAATAAAACAAAGACATTAGCTTCAGGGTTAGGAACTGATTTTTTTAGATTTTGTTGTTGATGACCTAATACTTGAAGTTCTGTTAATAAAGCTTCTGATTTACGCCAAAGGTCACTATTTTGGGCAAACATTTTGGCTAAAATTTGTGCATCTTCTTCAGGATTAATCTGATACTCTTGTTTGAAAGCCAGAATCTGTTTACTCTTAATTTCCAGTGCTTTTTGTAGAGATATACCACTTTCTACCAATTCCAAAAGTAGCAAATCCAGTTTCTTCTGATAAGTTTCAATCCTGAAAATTTGTTCCCGATTTCGCTGTAAATTCAGATCGAGTAATTCAGGAGTTTCTACCCCCAATTCCGTCAAAATTTTATAGTGTTTCTTTTCGTTGATACCGAGTTCTTCCCGCATTTGCTGAAGCAGTTCCAAATTAGTAGAGGCATGAATATTTCCAGATGTTAATGCCTTTTGCAAAACAGCTTTGTAAGATAGTTGAGTTGCATTAGGTAAAGTTTTAGCTAAAATATATAATTCATCTGGATTTAATTCTTCTAAAGAGCGATCGTTCAAAAAACGAGAAAAATTTACTCCCAATTCTTGCAATTGGCGGCGTAAATTTTCCACTTGACTTTCCCGTTTATATTGTTCCTCGCTCCGATTCCAAGTACGATAAAGCCATAAAGAACTTAGCAAAATTACCAAAGCATTAAATATTAATTGTAAAACTGTGGGTAATCGAAGAATCTCTGGACGCGCACCATAAATAAAAAAGCTATTAAAAGCCAAAAAAGTACAAAGCGAAAAAACTTTGTGCAAAACTTGCTGATGAGTAAATTTTAAATTACGTCGTCTCAAATTAGCTTTGTAAGCTTTTTCTAGCTTAGTGCAAATCAGACAACTGAACCATACACTAAAACCTGTAGTTAGGGGAGCAGCGACAATTTTAGGAATGTAAATATAATGATTGTAAATGTAAAAACCTGGCTGAAAAACTGAAGACAACTGATTAGTTTCGTGGCTCCAATCTCCTGAATAGTAATAATCAAAGTTACCTGCATACAAGTAGTAATAAACAAAGTAACCAATCACTAATCCTAAATAACCGTATTGAATTAATTTTCTACCGGGTTTGGTCAGTTCTTGCCAATAAGCACTTTCTGAATCAATATCCAAACAAGCTGACTTACAAGCGATACAGGCACTTTTTTCGCCGTTATTTTTATCTAGAGTTCGACACATTGATTGAGTAATATTTGATGGTGTTTTATGCGCTTCACTCCCCAATAATCCCCTTGGCCCAGTTAAAACTGTTTGCACAACGCCAAATGGACAAACATAATGACACCAACTGCGACCGCCATAAAGAAAAACTACTGTAATCGCGGAAAGAATTGTTACTAACAAAAAGGTTCCTAAAACTGCCCGTGCTGAATTAATAAAGAGAATTCGGAAGTTCAAACCGATAAATAACAGGGCAAATTGAAGATATAAATGGTTACGGATTAGCCAGGGATTTTTTTCTATTTTGAGTCTGGGTTGCCAGCCTAACGCTCTGGTAATTTGAGAGAAAAAGTATAGTGGGCAAATGCGCCGCCAAGTTTCATGTCCCAATACAAAAACTAACATGATGGCGCTGGGAACTACCATTCCCCAAAAGATTCTGGTTCCGATGGGATAAACTTGTTGGATATCAAGGCAATTTCCTTGAACGAGTACACATTGAATTGATTCTCGAAAAGGACTAAGTGTATTATTTGGGTCTGTTAAATGGTGAGTAATTGGGTCATAAAATAATGAGGCAATTAAAATTAACCAAGTGATTGCTAGTAGCGATCGCACTTGGTGCATGGTTTTTTCAGAAACTTTGCTAAGCATGGGATTCACTCCTGGTAATTCAATATTTTTTGTAGGTAGAGTAGGTAGAGACGTTGTATACAACGTCTCTACTTTTTTAGCGATCGAAATAACTTTTTATGCAATCAGGGCGTTTTGGGTAATCGGTGACTCACTCCCCAAAAAGTTCTGCAAAACATATTCCCCTAAAGCTCGACCAGCCGCTAGTCCGTCTTCGTTTCCAGATTGGAAATGAATGCCACCATAGATGCGACTGATTCCAGCTTCATTTGCAGCATCAGTAAAGTTATCAAAGTTACGAATAATGCCAACAGAAGGATCGCCAGTATCAGTAAAACTGACGTTATTGCCAAAAAATGAACTGAGAATTGTATCTGCCGCACCGCTAAATGTGCTGTGTCCTGATACATATTCCGAAAACGGCGGCGTGTTTAGCAGTGGGTCCCAATTGGGATCGGCTGTAGTTAAGGGATTGCCGTCATTATGTGCTTGCTCAATAGCGGTGATTGGTCGCCAGAAGTCGTAAAAATATTTGGCATCCCAAGCAACGATCGCCGCATCAGCTAAGGCAATATTTAGAGAGGCAAACAACCGCGCATTTTCCGCCAAGGTATTACCCTCATTTAAAGCCACTTGTCCCGCAATCTGATTCCAGTGACCGGGAGGGGTAAAAGTACCCGGCCCATCTGCCCAAAAGTGGGCGATTTCTGTTTGCTCTGGAGTCCGAATCAAGCTGTCATGTCTGCCCATGTGCTTAACTAAATCGAATTCCAAAGCATATTCCGCACTATTTAATGCTGGAGGGCCTTGGGGACGGAACTGATCTCCACTAGTCATCGCAAAAGGAGTCACGTTAGGGAATTGGGGCAATAATGCTGGAGCAAAGTTAGGAGCCGTTGGTTGCCATTGACCAGGGTTAGTTCCCGGCGTGTAGTCAACTTGTGTATTTACTCCATCTGTACTGCGCCAAGCCAAGATTTGAAAAGCAACTGATTCTCCCAAGGCGATTCCATCGGTTTCCGATTTGCCATCTAAAATTTCTGCCAAAGATGCGTTGAATTGAGTTTTGAATGTAGTTGCTTGTTCTGGGTACAGATTCAGTAAGACACGGTAGGCAGCAGTGGCAGCAGCAGCTTCGGCGGATGCGCCTTCTGGGGCATCAGCGTCTACGCGGTAGATACTGTGAGTTTCGGCGATCGCGTTTACTGCGTCATAAACAGCAGTGTGAACCATTGCTAAGTTGCGTGCGGCAATGGGTGGCGGTGTTCCATCGGCGCGAATGGCATCTAAGACGATGCGATTCCAATCCAGAACCACATCACCAGGTTGGAAAGTTAAAATTTGCGCTGGCCCGATGCTGCTGCTATTCACACCCTGCAATATTGCTAAAGCAGAGCCAGAAACTTTGTCCTGAATGATTGTGTTGCCTTCTTTATCATCGAAGATGTTTAAATCTGCAAATTTCAGACCTTGCAATCCAATGGAGTCTTTGCCATTGCCAAAGTCTGTAATTATGTCGGTTTCGGAAACAAATGCTGGCTGAACGATTACGAAGATGTCATTCCCTTCGCCGCCAGTCATGGTATCAGATCCGCGATCGCCATAAAGTACATCGTTTCCGCGATCGCCAAATAGTCGATCGTTGCCGTCACCCCCTTTTAATATGTCGTTGCCTGAATTTCCAAAAATGCTGTCATTGCCTAAACCTCCATCTAATAGGTCATGCTTTTGCGTCCCAATCAGTATGTCGTTTAAGCGCGATCTGAACCTAGCATTGACAAACGATCCATTCTGAATTCTGTCGTTCATGTGCTATTTTTTGTTTTGGTTTTGTTTGGCGGTGTCTGATTGTTAGGCATCGCTTTTTTTTGGCAGATGTCTGTTCTGTGAATTGAAACTCTTCTTTGTGTGAAATTGCTTCTGGTATTCACTCGGAAACAATCAGTAGGGTAATTCCCTCAATGCCCACGGCAAAAACTTGCTGGGATGGCTCCAGGGTGATACTGTAATCAAGCTGGTAAAGTCTTGCAGGCCAATAACTGCCTCGACACC
This sequence comes from Floridaenema aerugineum BLCC-F46, assembly GCF_041929345.1. Classification (NCBI taxonomy): domain Bacteria; kingdom Bacillati; phylum Cyanobacteriota; class Cyanophyceae; order Aerosakkonematales; family Aerosakkonemataceae; genus Floridanema; species Floridanema aerugineum. The sequence continues at coordinate 41,667 of NZ_JBHFNQ010000131.1, read as the reverse complement.
AAACTCGTCCCGGTTGATGGGAAGTGATTTTCTCGACTACAGTTGCCTGTATTTTGTCTGGAAACAACTCAACTTGAGAGTCAATAAAAAAATTACTCATATTCAGTTTTCCAGGTGCATGAAGTCTTCCCAGCCTTGGCTTTTGCCTGTTTCTGGGCTAAATACACATTAACCGCACAATGTGTATCTGTCAAGTGGGATCAGAAATTTTTTTTCAGACAAATCGGGAAACAGGATCGTCGGACTTATAGTTTCGGACAGCGATGTAGGAAGAAAAGGAAAAATGTGTATAATGGTGGTACTGCTGTGAAAAAGAATTTTACACTTAAAGTAGCCACATTGCATGGATATAAATGAATTCACGATCAGACTTCAAGAGTTGACCCCAAAACCGAAACAGGTGTTAGAGTTGTTGCTGAAGGGGAAAACGGACGATCGCATAGCGCAAGAAATAGGCGCTTCACCAGGTACAGTTCGCAAGCATATTCAAAATTTGTGCGATCGCTTTGAAATTGACAGCGAAGTAGCAGGGTTAAAAAAGAACAGACGAGAGGATTTGATTGCACTATTTGCCAGGTATAAACCAGAGTTAGTGAGCGATCGCTTTTCCGAATTAATACTGACAACTAAAATTGCTGCACCAGCAACTTCGAGTAACGACATTTCCGATCGGCATCCAGACTGGGGAGATGCACCTGAAGTTTTAGATTTATATGGCAGAGAACAAGAACTCGAAACCTTAGAAAAATGGATTGTGCAAGATAAATCTCGAATTGTCGCATTGCTAGGAATGGGGGGAATTGGTAAAACTTCCTTAGCTGTAAAATTAGCTCAACAAATTCATAAACAATTTCAATTTTTGGTAATTTGGCGAACTTTAAGAAATGCACCACCCCTAAATAATATTTTGACTGATTTTATTAAAGCTTTATCTGGTAATCAAAAACCTCATTTACCAGAAGATATTAACCAGCAAATCTCTTTATTGATTGAGTATTTACAAAATCATCGATGCTTATTAGTTATAGATAATTGGGAAGGAATTCTCAGTAGTAATGAATTTGTCGGACATTATGAACCAAACTATAAAGATTATGGTAAATTACTGAGGCGATTAGGAGAAGAATCGCACCAAAGTTGCTTGCTGTTAATCAGTCGAGAAAACCCTAGAGAAATACCTTATTTAGAAGCCAAATCTTTACCAATACGCACCTTACAATTAGAAGGTTTGGGAGAATCTGCTCGACAAATTTTGCAAGATCAAGAATTATCTGGACAAGATCAATGGAGAATCTTGATTAATCTTTATCGAGGCAATCCCTTAGCTTTAAAGATTATTGCTAAAACAATAGAGGAGTTATTTAATGGTAATGTTGCTGAGTTTTTAGACCAAAGTTTAACATTAGTTGTCAGAGATATTGCTTTTTTGATCGAAGATCAAGTAAATCGCTTATCACAAAGAGAAAAAGAAATTTTGTACTGGTTAGCGATCGAAGAAAATCCAATTTCCCTAAAACAATTACGCGATTGTTTCTTATTACCTGTTTCTCCTTTAGAATTACTCGATGCTTTGGAATCTCTCAATTGGCGATCGCTCCTAGAAAAGCAACAAGCCAAATATACCTTACAACCAGCAGTTAAGCAATATGTTACTAATGAGATTACCAAAGTAGTTTGTCGAGAAATTAGTCATCCTGATGAAAAACTGAATTTACTGAGAACTCACGCTTTAAAAAAGTTACCAGAACTCAGCGAAGTCAAGGAAAATACTAATAATTCCCTGATTGCAGAGGTTAAAAATAAGCTATACACTGCCGGAAATTTTAGAGATCAAACCAGTATAATAGCCAATCTAAAAAAAATTCAATCAATGTTGGCAGGTAAACCACAACCAGAGATTGGATATGCAGATACCAATGTAGAAAACCTCTTAAAAGAATTCGCTTAAATTAATAACTTTTTTCCTAATTAACTTGAAGAAAAAAGCCAATTAATCTTACTTCTTCTGCCAAATTCTAATTGTTCCGTCCTGACTACCACTAGCAAGTTTACCATCAGAACTGAACACAAGAGAACTAACAGAATGATTATGTCCAGCGAGTTCTTGTGATTGATTATTGGACAAATTCCAAATTTTGATGTTTGAATTATTGCCGCTAGCAAGTATATTTCCATCTGGACTAATAGCAACATAAAAATTAAGAATCAATCCGTCAACAGATAATGGTGGGCGTTGCAACTGTCTGGTGTTGAAATTCCACATTCTGATTGTTCTGTCGCGGCTACTAGTAATAAGAGTTTGTCCATCCCGACTAAAAATAATAGATAAAATCAAATCTTGATGTCCAGTAAGTACTAATGGTTGACTATTTCTTTGCGACAAATTCCAAATCCTAATACTGTTGTCTATCCCTCCACTAACTATTATTTTTCCATCAGGACTATATGCTAGGGCGCTAACTCGTCCTTTATGCCCAGAGAGATCGCGCAGCCATTTTCCTGTATTTACTTGCCAAAGTTTTATTTGACCTTCTGCGGTTCCAGTGGCAATATTTTGTCCATTTGGGCTAAAGGCGATCGATTGTACTTTAAGACTAGCGTTAGCTAAATTTTTAAAATGACTTAAACTACCTTGCTGTAAATTCCAAATCTTGACACCATCCGAAGCACTACTAGCAAGTTTTGTTCCGTCTGGACTGAAAACAATAGCATTGACTTCTTTTGAATGAGCATTAATTGCGCTAGATTTTCCAGCTGTTAAATCCCACAATTGAATTTTCCCATCTTCAGTACCACTAGCAAGAAACCGCCCATCAGGACTAAACGCAACAGTAAAAACTTTCGCTTGTGCTGGCAGAGTTGTAAATACCCAATCTGATGGTAAGCGAGTAGCAACTGGTTGTGTTCCTGTTGTTGGTGGAGTAGTAGGTTTTGGTTGTGGAACGTTGGAAATTTGAGGTTTTGGCAGAGCTTCTATTCGACGTTGGACATCAGCAACAAAATTAGCATCGTTAGAATTAAACTGAATAGCTTGTTGATAGTTCTTTTCCGCTTCTCGATAATTTTTCTGTTCTACAAAGATCGCACCTTGAAGTCGGTAAGCTTCTGCTAATTGAGGATTATTAGCTGTTTTGGGATAATTATCGATCGCTCTAGAAACATTCCTACTAGCTTCAGCATAATTTACCATCCCAAAATAAGCACGACTTAAACCCATATAAGCATCAGCAAATTTAGGATTAAAGCGCAATGCTAAAGAAAAATCTTCGCGTGCTCTTGTATAATTTTTCTGCTCTAAGTTTTTCATTCCTAGTTCAAAAAAAGCTTTTGCCGCCCTTTCATTAAACACTTTGATAGAAATACCATAATTGATCTGAACTGATTCTGGTGCTGAATTGTTTGGGTTAATTTCCTTACCACCTCTTCCATGAACTCCAATTAGTTCTCCCCTCTGATTTAAAATAGGGCTACCACTCATTCCCCTAGCTGTAGGGTTGTTGTATGCAAGGTCATAGTTATTATCTAAAGATTGACCGGGAGGTAAAATAATATTCCCAGGAATTACAGGAGGATCTTTTGGAATTGGACTCCCTACAGTATATTTTGGATAACCGACAATCCAGACTCTGGCTCCATCAGTCGCTTTTAAATCTTCTACTTTTATTGGGGTAGCAAAGCTATAATCCGCCGAACTCTCAAACTGCAAGATAGCTAAATCAACATCAGGTAGTAGAGTAACTGAGCTAGGGGAAATTTGATGTGGCTTTTGATCGGGATATGTGATTAAACTGTATTCACCCGACTGTGAGAGAACGTGCTTTGCAGTGAGGACGTAATAAATATTGGTCTTTTTGTGAATATCAACTTGCTTATATAAAATTACTCCAGAGCCAGCAGGTGTCTTATTTAAATCAATTCTTACAGTTAACTTTCTCGCCTTGTCATTAAACTGCTGCTCAGAAGCTAATGTAACTACTATTACAGGCTGAACGAACACTGATACACCAATTAAAACGGCTGGAATAGTATAAGAAAATCTCATCTTTTGAATCTCTAATAAGGTTTTCGGGTATGTAAAATTTTGCGTTCTATGGTATATCTTAATTTATTAGCGCACTGAATCTACTATGAAGCTCCAACCACTATTCATCGGTTTCACTGCAACTGCAATTGCTCTGAGTCCTATCACTATCTTCAATCAGCTGGGCTATGCTAATAATGCCAATAGCATAACTTTTCGTTGTATTAATACGTCCAATCAACCAAGGACAATCCTGCAAGCTTTTTCAGGCAATGCTAATCCACAAACAAAAGTAATCTTTCATTGGTACAGAGCATTTCCTAACCCTCAGAGAGCGCAACAACTTTGTCAGAGTGTATCTGACAAATTACAAACTCGCTCCAAAGGCGTTATTCATCTTTCTTTTGGGCAAGGACAAGATGGTAAGTATGGAATGTGTCTGGCAAAAATCCCTGATGGGTCTTGCAGTTCCACAAATGAAATGTTATTCACTCTTGCTCCAACAGAAGATCATGCTTTTGTTAAGTCCAAACTACCTGATGTGGCTTTATCAGGTACATATCAAGGGTACATCCGAAACCCCGGAAAAGAAAGAGTCACTGTATTTGGAATGACTGTCCCATTTCTGTAGTAGCCATAATCACAGCATAAATTAATTAAGCTGTAGAAGTTTGGCTTTTCGATGATAAGACAATTAAATATTTATTAATAACTTTAAGAATTACAGTTGAATTCCTAATTTTTTCTTCAACTGTTGTATTTCATTGATTGATGGCTGGTAGTTTGGCTCAATTTTAATCGCTTGTTCATGAGCAGCTAGAGCGTCCTGCAACTTATTTAATTTGTTTAAAACAGCACCTTTGCCATACCAAGCTTCGTATGCGTTTGGCTCAATTTCGATTGCCTTTTTGAAGGCATTCAAAGCTTCTTCTTCGCGCCCATCAAATTGTCTTAATGTATTGCCAAGGCCAATCCACGCATAATGGTATCGATCGTTAATTTTTAGCGATTGTTTAAAGTTATTAATTGCCTCGTCGTATTTACGCAACTTATGATAAGCTTTACCTCTATTATTCCAAGCCGAAAAAAATTGTTTATCGATGCGAATTGCCTCATCAAAAGCCTCGATCGCTTCTTGTTCTCGCCCCTCCAATTGCAACAGTGCTTCACCTTTATTATGCCAAGCTTCTTTAAAATTTTGCTCTAATTTTATTGCCTTATCAAAAGCGACAATTGCTTCTTGATTTTTCCCTTGTCGTTGTAATGCAAGACCTAAACAGTTCCATGAATCACTATATTTTTCATTTATTTCTGTTGCTCTTTTACAAGAATTTTCAGCCTCTATAAATTTATTTAATTTAATATATGTATCACCGCGACTAGTCCAAGCCCTATAGTAGTCTGGTTTAAGCTTGATTGCTAAATCATACAATTCAATCGCTTTGTCAAAATTTTTTGAGTTATCTAGGTCTTGAGCTTGATTATAAATAATTTTTGGCAGATTAATTAATACATTAATCAGTATGATACCTGTTAATAATATCACAAATAGTTGCCAGCGCTTCTTTAAAAATGATAGTGGCTGAATACCTGGGTTTCCTAAAGCATTTAAAATTTCCGATGCAGATTGATAGCGATCTCTAAAATCAAAGCGCACCATTTTATCCAAAACTTCTGCTAGCTTCGGGCTAACCTCTGTTCCCTCTCGCCAAACAAGTTCTCCTGTTTGCGAATCCTTGGGAAAAGTATTTGGAGACTTCCCAGTTAAAGCTTGAATTGCTGTTATACCCAAAGCATAAAAATCGCTCCTAATATCTGGATGTCCAGCTGTTTGTTCAGGTGCTATATAACCAAGAGTGCCAACAACTTCTGTATAAATTGTTTGACCATAAGAATCCGCTGACAAGCTGGTGATTTCTTTCACCGTGCCGAAATCAATCAAAACAAACTTACCATCACTTCTGCGTCGAATTAAATTGGAGGGTTTAATATCCCGGTGAATCACATTTTGTTGATGTATGATTATTAATATTTCTAAAATATTTTTTAGTAACCAAATTACTTCGACTTCATTCAATTGCTTGGAGTTTTCTAGCTCTTTTTTAAAATCATTACCATCAATAAATTCTTGAACTATAAAAAACTCTTGATCTTCTTTAAAATAAGCTAATAGTTCGGGAATTTGATCGTGGTGTTGTCCTAATTTTTCTAGTATTTTTGCTTCGGTTTCAAAACGCTTTTGAGCATCCTGCAAAACTGATTCAATAGTAATTACGGGCTTAAGTTGTTTAATCACACATTGAGGGTTGCTAGGCTTTTTGGTATCTGTTGCTAAATAAGTCCAACCAAAAGCTCCATTTCCTATCTTCTCAATAATTTGGTAGCGTTCTCCTACCACATCTTTTGGATTTAATTCGTTAAAGTTCATGTCATTTTAGTACAAGTGTGCTAAAGGTTCAGGGTTTATAACTTAATTGCATTCTCGGTTTTGCGATCGCCAGATCAGCCATTGTGTAGCTTGCTAGCATCACAAAAACCTTACCAGTAGTTTTGCGCCTAGAACTTTGCATCCTGGCTCATCTACTTACGAAATAAATATTACATAGCTACCAGATGGTAACTCGTACTCTTTTAGTATATATTCTCTACTCAATACAGTCATTAAGGATACTTCAATTGAGAAGTGCTTCCCAAGTTAGGCAACCCAAATAAATATCGGAAAACCAAAATCAAGATTTGAGATATCATACAGATAAAAGTTTCTGACTCAAGCTCGACCGATCGCAGAATCGCAACTCAGCCTCAGCAAATTAGGAGAGAGGGCAAACAACGAAAGTTAACAAACCTGCCTCCCCGAAAATAAATTCCTCAAACCCTTACCATACAAGGGTTAAACCGCAAATTAAATCAAATTGTAGTGATTCATATCCTATATAAGTGTAATTAGGAGAGTCAGATAAAAAAGTATGGTCAAAAGTAGTTGGTTGAGATAGACGAGGGAAAAGGAGATGGGGGGAGAGTTTACCCAATACCCAATACCCTTTCTTCCCTTCGAGCCTTCTGCCTACTGCTTTCTAGCCTGAAAAACTCGCTTATTGAACTCTCTAGCCTAGCTGCTGTTGTATAAGTTCTCATGTCAACCCTTGTTATAGTCGAATCACCCACCAAAGCACGCACCATTCGCAACTTCCTCCCCTCCAACTACCGGGTAGAAGCATCGATGGGTCATGTCCGCGACTTGCCCTCATCAGCTGACGAAATACCCGAAACAGTCAAAGGGGAAAAATGGGCACAGTTGGGGGTGAACGTAGAAGCAGACTTTGAACCCCTGTATGTGATCCCCAAAGAAAAGAAGAAAGTAGTCAAACAACTACAAGATGCCCTGAAAGAAGCTACCGAACTCGTATTGGCAACTGACGAAGACCGCGAAGGGGAAAGCATCAGCTGGCATTTAAAGCAAATTCTCAAACCCAAAGTTCCGATTAAGCGGATGGTATTTCACGAAATCACCCAAGACGCTATCCGCAAAGCCTTAAAAAACTGTCGCGACATTGACGAACAGTTAGTCCACGCCCAAGAAACTCGGCGCATCCTAGACAGACTCGTAGGTTACACCCTCTCGCCCTTACTTTGGAAGAAAATCGCTTGGGGACTCTCAGCCGGAAGAGTTCAGTCCGTTTCTGTTCGTCTGTTAGTTCACAGAGAACGTCAACGTCGCGCCTTCCATCAAGCAACTTATTGGGATTTAAAAGCTCTCTTAGAACAGCAAAAATCGCCTTTTGATGCGAAATTAGTCAGTTTAGCTGGCACAAAAGTGGCGACTGGTAGTGATTTTGACGAAACTACCGGGCAAATCGTCGTTGGACGCAATGTAGTTGTCCTTAACGAAGCCGAAGCTTTGGCTTTACGAGAAAGACTGTTAGATAAAACTTGGACAGTTAGCAATATTGAAGAACGTCCAGTCACGCGCAAACCAGCACCGCCTTTTACTACTTCCACATTACAACAGGAATCGAACCGGAAATTGCACCTTTCCGCCCGTGACACGATGCGGATTGCTCAAAGTTTGTACGAGCAGGGCTATATTACCTATATGCGGACAGATTCGGTGCATTTGTCGGAACAAGCGATCGCAGCTGCCCGCAACTGCGTCGAACAAATGTACGGAACTCAATACCTGTGTCCCCAACCCCGCAAGTACACCACCAAAAGCAAAGGCGCACAAGAAGCCCACGAAGCCATTCGTCCCGCAGGTAGCAGTTTCCGCACTCCCCAAGAAACCGGACTCAGTGGTTTAGAATTCAAACTTTACGACTTAATTTGGAAGCGTACCGTCGCCACCCAAATGGCAGACTCCCGCCAAACTTTAATTACCATAGACTTGCAAGTAGAAGATGCAGGTTTCCGTTCTACTGGTAAACGCATCGACTTTCCAGGGTACTTACGCGCTTACGTGGAAGGTTCCGACGACCCAGAAGCGGCGATTGAAGACCAAGAAGTAATTCTGCCACCATTAAAAGTTGGGGATCATCCTAATTGTAAGGAACTGGAAGCCATTAGTCACGAAACCCAACCACCCGCCCGTTACACCGAAGCGTCTTTGGTGAAAACCTTAGAAAGTGAAGGTATTGGTCGTCCGAGTACTTACGCCAGTATTATTAGTACAATTATCGATCGCGGCTACGCCCAAATGAACGGCAACGCCCTCGTTCCCACCTTCACCGCCTTCGCCGTCACCAGTCTGTTAGAAAAACACTTCCCCGACTTGGTAGACACCAGCTTTACCTCCCAAATGGAACAAACCCTAGACGACATCGCCACAGGCGAAGCCCAATGGCTACCTTATCTGCGGCAATTCTATCAAGGAGAAAAAGGCTTAGAAACCCAAGTTAAAGAACGGGAAAGTCAAATAGACCCAGGAGAAGCCCGGACTGTAGAACTAGAAAACCTCGCCGCTAAAGTGAGAATAGGTAAATTTGGCCCCTACATCGAAGCCGAAAATGGCGATGGTGTAGTAACCGCTTCTATTCCTAAAGACCTCACACCCGCTGACTTAGACCCAGAACAAGTAGAAACCATCCTCCGGCAAAAAACCGAAGGGCCTGATAAACTCGGCATTGACCCCGAAACCGGAGAACCAATTTTTATTCTCATCGGTACTTATGGTCCTTATGTTCAACTAGGTGAAGTTTCTGAGGAAAACAAAAAGCCCAAACGTGCTTCTTTGCCAAAAGGTGTCAATGTTGAAGATGTCACCCTGGAAATGGCTTTAGGTCTACTTGCTTTACCTCGACATCTCGGCGTTCACCCAGAAACAGGCGGCAAAATTCAAGCAGGTTTAGGACGTTTTGGCCCTTATATTGTCTACGACCAAGGCAAGGAAGGCAAAGAATTTCGCTCTCTGAAAGCCAGCGATAATGTATTGACAGTTGACCTCAATCGTGCATTAGAAATCTTGGCTGAACCCAAGAAAACCAGAGGCGGTACTCGTTCCAAATCTAAAACACCTTTGCGAGAATTGGGTAATCATCCCAACGATGATGAACCAGTGAATATCTACGAAGGCCCTTATGGTTCCTATATCAAGCATGGGAAAACCAATGCGGCGATTCCAGAAGGGGAAACTGTAGAAACTATCACTTTGGAAAAAGCACTGGAAGCTTTAGCTGCTAAAAAATCGACCAAATCTACTAGTAAGTCGAAAAAATCAACTACATCTTCTACTACTAGTAAAGGCACGAGTTCGGCAACTAAAACTACTCAAAAAACTACCACCGCCAAGAAGACAACTAAAACCACTACTACCAAGAAAAAAACTTCTTAGGGTGAACTACCCCAACTATACCTTTAGGTATAGTTGGGGTAGTTCACTGTTTGGTTTTTTCCCGGTAGAGGTTAGTAATTTGCTCAGTGACTTGGGCGATACTTAAGCCATCGGTGTAAATTTCGATCGCGTCAGTAGCTTTTCTTAAAGGCGCAATATCACGGTTACTATCTTTCGAGTCACGTTCGGAAAGGTCTTGTTGCATTTTTTCCAAACTTAGATCGAGTCCCCGTGATGCTTGTAAATCGGCACGACGGCGACGGGCACGTTCTGCCACTGATGCTGTCAAGAAAATCTTCAGTTCAGCGTCAGGGAAAACATGAGTCCCAATATCTCGACCTTCAGCAACTAACCCGCCTTTTTCGCCCCATTGTCGCTGTTGTTTAACTAGTTCATCGCGGACAGCTTTTTGGGCTGCGATCGCAGAAACTTTAGAAGTAACTTCTAAAGAGCGAATTTCTTGAGTACATTCTTCGCCATTGATCCACACGCGCACCCCAGTTTGGGGATCGTCACTCATGCCAAGATCAATTTGACAAGTACTAGCAATTTCTGTAACTCCTGGTTCATCATCAACCGAAATGCCTGATTTGATGACTAACCAAGTTAAAGCACGGTACATTGCACCCGTATCCAGATACAGTAGTCCCAAACTTTGGGCTACCGATCTTGCTACTGTAGATTTTCCCGCACCCGCCGGGCCATCAATAGCCACAATAGGTTGACGTTTGGAAAGAATAATATTATCTATGAGACGGGTAGAACCCAACCTCGCTGCGATCGCCAACAGTCCAACCTCCTCAATTTCTGTTAAAGGTTTAAGTGTATTCGGATGTACCAACTCTACATATTCTGTTGCTACAGAAGATACCCTTGCTAATTGTGCCTTAACTATGGCAATTAAGGGCTGACTTTTCACTTCTCCTTTCTCAAAAGCAATTTCTGCCTGTTTTAAACCTTGATATAAAATCGCTGCTTCGGCTTTTTGTTCTGGGGTCAAATATTGATTGCGAGAACTTAGCGCCAGTCCAGAAGGTTCGCGAATAATGGGACAACCGACAATTTTTACAGGGAAATTCAAGTCCTGTACCATGCGGCGAATAATTGCTAATTGTTGAGCATCCTTCTGACCAAAATAAGCATTTTCCGGTTGTACGATATTGAGTAATTTAGCCACAATGGTGGTTACACCTTGGAAATGTCCCTGACGCGATCGCCCACACAGCAAAGAAATCATCGGGGATGGTGGGATGACTTGTGTCACAGGTAAAGCAGTTTCCCCTGGTACAGGCGATTCATGAATCGCCCCTACTACTCCTAATTCTGCTGCTGTGGGAGAAAAAATAGCATCTACTCCGACTTTTTCGCAGAGTTGGCGATCGAATTCTAGTTGTCGGGGATACTTATGAAAATCTTCTGTTGGCCCAAATTGTAAGGGATTGACAAAAATACTAACTACTACAACATCATTTTCTTTTCGAGCTTTTTCAATTAAGCTGAGATGACCTGCGTGTAAAGCTCCCATCGTAGGAACCAAGCCAACTTCAAACTCAGAATTAAGTTGTCCAGCACGGGCTTGCCGCAGGTAGCAGCGCAGTGCCGCAACTGTAGTAAACAGGCGCACTTTTATTCCTTCAGGTTTCCACCGAATTAGACCCATAGTAGTGTATAGCGAATCAGCCAGAAAATACACTGCTTATGGGCTTGGATCAGGCAGGGGGCTCTTGGGATTGAGACTCTTGGGACTCTTGGGACTCTTGGGACTCTTGGGACTCTTGGGACTCTTGGGACTCTTGGGACTCTTGAGAAAGAAGAACTCACTGCGTCAGGAGCGTCCCAAGAGTCCCCAATCTCTAGTTACTTAAAGGCAATGGGGAGTCGGTGGTAATTACTTGTGGTTCACCTAAGACTTCGACTGTGACGCGGGCTACTCCTGGGCTTTTTAGTCCGATGATTCTGGCGGCAGCGGCGGAAAGGTCGATGATGCGACCTCTGGAGTATGGGCCGCGATCGTTAATTCTGACTACTACTGACAAACCATTTCTCAGGTTTGTGACTCTGACCATTGTGCCAAAGGGTAGGCTACGGTGAGCAGCAGTGAGGGCATTTTGGTTGTATCTTTCGCCGCTGGCGCTGCGATTGCCGTGAAAACCAGGGCCGTACCAAGAAGCTAAACCTCTGAGAACTGCTCTAACTGTGGGTAGGGGTGCAAAAGCGACTTGTGCTGGCATTTGTTGCGACGTGGGCCTACCAGGAATGTCGGTTAATGGGGGGGCATTGCCCATGAGTCGCCGTAATCTGTTGGTGGCTTGCAGGGCATCTTCAGCTAGGTTATTTGTGCTGTCTGGCAGTCTGGTGTTGTCTGTAATTTCTACCAACTTTTCGTTGTTGATTGTGATGATGTAGCGATCGCGATTATTCTTAGCTGATGTCCCTGTTTTTTGATTGCTACTGGTATTTGCTTGTGCAAGTAATGTTTCTTCCCTGGTGCTACTAACTTTGTTGCTGACCGCATAAGCAACTGTGATTTGGCTAGCATCCAGGTTTTCCCGATTTAATTGGTTTAGCTTGGCTGCTACTGCTGTGGCTCTTGCTATTGGATCGATCTCCGCATTTTCCACTTGTTGGCTGCCTTTCTGGGAAAGAGTGCCTTGTTTGACACCGCTTGACTCAACTGGAGAAGCGCCAAAAAAAGTTAAAACTGGTATATCCCGTAAATAAAGGGTCGCCGCTTGACCACCTGCTACTTCATGAGCTTGAATTTTGGCGATTACCTGCTCTTGAGCATCACTTCCAGTCTTTGATTGATACTCTCCTACTTTGATTGTGTCGGGTTGAGTATTGACTGGAGGTGAAGGTTGACTAGCAACTGCCCCTGGTTTTACTTCCGATTCCGTTACTTTTACCTTGTTAGTTTCGGCATGGCAGGAAAAGGTTGTCCCCAAGGTCGTTGTTAGTATTGCGGCAGAAATACCGCTCCAAAATCTTTGCTTCATAAGCTTTTGCTCTGTCGAGGTGAATATCGCTACTGTTGAGGGTTGTGTTCATTTGGTATCAGCACCCTACCGAAAAATTCTCGGCTAACTTGTAGTCGATTCGTATTCGCTTTACTAAATTTGCAACTGCAACAGATTACCATGAAGTTTTCTAATTGGGGATCGGTATGTGCCGCAATTTGTGATTAAGTAGTTCCGTACTAAACAACGATTTTTCCGTAAAACTATTGGTGTAATCTGAGTTTCCAGGTTTTTTGGCTGCCATACTATAAAATAAATTTTTATAAAAAGTTTATTAATTGATTTGGAATTGTTATCATAATTTGCCATCATAAATTTTGGGAAATTTTCCAGTGTCCTACGGTTAAAAATTGGATTTGGCATGGATTGGAAAGAAGTGGGAGCAGATTGAATGGATTATCGAGAAGCGGGTGTTGATGTAGAGGCGGGTAGAGCTTTTGTAGATAAAATCCGCAGTTTAGTAAATCGTACCCACAGACCGGAAGTGATTGGTGGGTTAGGTGGTTTTAGCGGTTTTTTTGAGTTACCCAGCGGGTATAAAGAACCTGTTTTAGTTTCGGGAACTGATGGAGTGGGGACGAAGCTGAAGATAGCTCATGATTTGAATTGTCACAATACTGTAGGCATTGATTTAGTGGCAATGTGTGTCAATGATGTGCTGACTTCTGGTGCGGAACCTTTGTTTTTTCTGGATTATTTGGCTACGGGAAAGCTGGAACAAGAACAGCTGACGGAGGTGGTAGCGGGAATTAGTCAGGGATGTGAAATGGCGGGGTGTAGCTTGTTAGGAGGGGAAACGGCGGAAATGCCGGGATTTTACCCGCCGGGGGTGTATGATTTGGCGGGTTTTTGTGTGGGTGTGGTGGAAAAGAGCCAACTTTTGTCAGGGTCTAAAGTGGAAATTGGGGATGTGGCGATCGCTTTAGCTTCTCAAGGTGTCCACAGTAATGGTTTTAGTTTGGTACGCAAAATTGTCAGTGATGGTGGGTTTAATTGGAGCGATCGTCCAGAACAATTAGACGGTAAAACTTTAGGAGAAGTCTTATTAACTCCGACTCAAATTTATGTCAAACCTGTATTAGCTGCTAAGTCTTCTGGAATCGAAATTCATGGTATGGCGCATATTACAGGCGGGGGTTTACCAGAAAATTTGCCTCGTTGTTTGGGTGCTAATCAATCAATTGAAATTATCCCTAATAGTTGGCATATTTTACCAATTTTTGACTGGTTAGCTGCGGCTGGTAATGTTAACCCGAAAGCGATGTTTGAAACTTTTAATATGGGGGTTGGGTTTGTAGTTTTGGTGAACCCGGATCAAGAAGTAGAAACTATTAAATGGTTTGAATCACAAAATATTGCTGCTTATGCGATCGGTAAAGTAATTCCCGGTACAGGCAATCTTGTAGGTTTACCAGAGTGATCTTTCTGGTTTTAGGGACGATCGGAGTTCCGCTCGTCCCTGGAGTTCCGCAAAACCAACGCTTTCTACAATCTAAATTTCATCTATACGGACACCACCGGATTGATTCATCAAAGCTCGAATAATTTCTTCTGGATTGTTAGTATTAATTTGCAGTAATGCTGCCATTTGTTGTACTAATTCTGGATCTTGCTGTAACAATTCCCAAAGTTGTTCTAAAGAGATTGTTTGAGGTTGATCGCCTAAATTACCTGCTTCATCAATACCTATAAATAGAGTAGAAGCTGCTGGATTTTGTGGGGTTTGGATTATTGGTTTTTCCTGTTTTTGTAATAACTCTAAACCAATTTCACTGGCTGTTTCGCTAATTTCTCCGCAACCCATTTCGCCTAATGCTAACATTCGTAAGGCTAATTCTTGGTTTGGTGCTCTTAAGGCGAGTAATCTTTCGCCAAAGCTACGTATCCATTGTACCCATTGGGCTTGGGTGGTGCGATCGTCTAATTCTGCGAAAAATTTTTCCACTCTTGGCTGTTGCCAACCATGCGCTATCCCTTCTAATAACTGCATGAATAAAAACTCGTAATCAGCATTTTCCAATGGTTTTGGCGGTTGGATTTGCTTTTTTATAGCTGCAATGGAGGATTTGGATCTTTTACTACCCCTACGCCCAAATAATTTCTGAAAAAACTGCACTATTTTTTGCCAAATCCTTCCCATCATTGCTATTTCCTTGCATGGTATTGCACTTTCGATTTTAGCCAATTACTGCTGTCGCAGAGAAGAGGGGATGGGGAGATGGGGAGATGGGGAGATGGGGAGATGGGGAGATGGGGAGATGGGGAGATGGGTTCGATTATTAACTCAAAACTCTCTCACTCTCCTTACGAGAAACTGAAAACTCTCCCCACCGCCCCAGTCCCCAGTCTGGTCAATAAATGTCTGGTTTGATTGCCTTTGCTTTTTCTAAGCTGGCATTAGCTTCTTCTGTACGGCCTAAGTTATTCAAAGCTACACTGCGGTTATACCATGCTTCGTAGCGTTCTGGGTTAATTGTTAAGGCTTTGTCCCAACTAACGATCGCGTCTTCCAATTTACCAAGATTACCTAAAACCAATCCGCGATTAAACCAAGCTTGATCGTCTTGGGGTTTAATTTCTAAGGCTTTGTCGTAAGATGCGATCGCTTCATCTAGCCTCCCTAAATTTCCCAATAATACTGCTTTGTTAAACCAAGCTTGATGATATTGGGGTTGAATTTCTACGGCTTTACTGTAACTTTCTAAAGCTTCTTGAATGTAGCCTAAATTAAATAAAGCGTTGCCGCGATTATTCCAGGCTTCGTATTTGTCTGCTTTAAATTCCAAGGCTTTTTCATAACTGGCTATCGCTTCGGCTGCTTTACCTAATTTAAATAAAGCGTTGGCGCGATTGTACCAAATTTCGTTAGCATTGGGTAAAATTTCTAAGGCTTTGTCGTAAGTTGTAATTGCTGCCCAAAAGTCTCCGGCGTTAAATTGTTCGACTCCTTGATTAAATAAATCTTGGGCTTTTTGAGCGGGTGTTTCTACTATTTGTCGTTCTCGATAAAATTCATGATTGTATATGTAGGCTTGGGGCGATCTTGCTAATAAAGAAAAGCCTATTTCGCGAGATATTTTGCCAAATCTGCCGCCACCTAATTCACCTAATCTAATCATTTGACTGGCTAAATGTTCATTTGATATTTGTGCTGCTAATAAGCGATCGCCAAATATTTTTAACCAATTAATCCATTCTGCTTCTGTACTTTTCTCACACAAAGCTGCAAAAACTCGCTCAACTTGATTTTTTCGCCAGCCATGATCCACCCCTTCTAGTAACTGTATGAAAAAATATTCATAATCTGCACTATCTAAAGGTCTCTTCTCTTCAGGAAACACATAAGTTTGTCGTACTTGATATGTTTTTTTCTTTGGTGTTAACCAAGGTTTTAACCATCGTCTGAGTTTTCTTCTCAGCCAGTTGCGAATAATTCGCCCAGCACGTTTGATTTTTTTTCTTAGTTTGGAATTAATTATTTTACTCATTATGTCAACCGCTTGTTTATTGTTTCCCCCAAGAACCATTTTCGCATTCAATCAATCTCTCAAGGATGGCGATCGCTTGAGGATTTCCTGAATTTCGCACTTGTTTTTCCATCCCAATATTTAACAATTCCATGCGTAACCGCATTAAATAAGCTTCTTGTTCTTCCGTTTTGATTTTCCCTCGCAGGGTAGTTCTTTGATTTTCAACAAAAGACTTTTCTGGGTTGATTTTAAACATTTTTATGATATAATTCACTACAGATATTTGTTCGGGACGTGCTGTTACTAAAGTAGCATTTATCGACTGAGCTAAGATTGTTTCTTGAGTCTTTTTATTAGCTTGATTTTGTAACCAAAATTCGGAAGTAGAAAGGGGGAAATCAACATTTTGTTGGTCTATTTTGGCAAAGGCATGGGCTTCGGCAAAAGACACTCTGCCATCTTGGTTATAGTCAGCCCAATTCACGGTTTTACCAGTGCGGCTGCGTCCACTTAAACCAGCGAAGAAACTAGAACTATAATCCTCATAGTCGGCTTCGTTAACTTCTGGGGAACAGCCAACGGAAGGTCGGGTTTTCACAGTAGCAAAGAAACCACAGCGAGGTCTTTGAGTGACAGGACGTTTAGGATTACCAGCTTCATAAATTAAATTAGCAAATGACCCAGAATAGCATTGACTCATCATACCTACAAAAGAGGTTTTTGGCGGTAATCGATCTAACAAAGAAGAAAACATTTGAACGCTTAATGGTTCGTCATTCCATAATAATATGATGTTATTATTGGTATTCTCAGGATTACGAATTCCGTGACCTGTAAAATAAAAGAACACTGAATCGGGCTTTTTACTCTGCAATTGCCCAAAAGCGTTCCGTAGGTTAGACAAAGTTGAGGCACCCTTGATATTAGGGATCTCTGGAATTTTAAACAACTGTCTGCCGTTTTTGTCCAAGTAGCTCACTGTGGCTTGTTGATTGTTACCATTAGCAAAGAAGATAGGCACCTCTGCTGGATTGTATCCCATTACACGCAGAGTCCGTTGAAAGTACAGAATGTTTTTCTCAATGCCAATTTCGTTAGCTTCTGGTTCTGGGCCACCACCGATAATTAAAAAACTTTGGGTTGGCTGCGAGTTTAAATTATTTTGTTTTTCTTGACTATTTTCTAGTTTTTGTGGTATATTAATAAGTTTTTCAGGTTCTGGTTTAAGGTTGTGAGGATTTTTTTGTGGTAATTGTAGACCGATGAATGTAAGAACAGCCAAGCTAAAGAGAATTAGACTAGCGCTGAAAAATTGTGCCATGGTAATTGCTAGGTGGTAACGAGTAACCGATCGGCAATTCAAAGTTAAAATTTTCTTTCTTCAAGATTGATAATCTCACGATTAATAAGCATCTTAGCCATTAACTATATTGCTTTTTCTTTCTCATGTCCTACGAACCCCTGCATCATAAGTATCGTCCCCAAACTTTTGCCCATTTGGTGGGGCAAGAGGCGATCGCGACTACTTTAACTAATGCGATCCAACAAGATCGGATTGCTCCAGCATACTTGTTTACAGGCCCTAGAGGTACAGGAAAAACTTCTAGTGCGAGAATTTTTGCTAAGTCATTAAATTGTCTTTCTAGTAATGTTCCCACAGAAAGTCCTTGTGGTAAATGTGATGTTTGTATAACTATAGCCAAAGGTTCTTCTTTAGATGTAATTGAAATTGATGCTGCCAGTAATACTGGGGTAGATAATATTCGGGAAATTATTGAGCGATCGCAGTTTGCCCCCGTACAATGCCGTTACAAAGTTTACATCATTGACGAAGTTCATATGTTATCAACGGCGGCGTTTAATGCTTTGCTGAAAACATTGGAAGAACCGCCCGATCGGGTAATTTTTGTTTTAGCAACTACAGACCCACAAAGAGTTTTACCCACGATTATTTCTCGCTGTCAAAGGTTTGATTTTCGGCGAATTCCGTTACAGGAAATGGTAGAACATCTCTGGCAAATTGCCAGTAAAGAAAAGATTAATATTACTAAAGAAGCGGTTACTTTAATTGCCCAAGTTGCCCAAGGTGGGTTAAGAGATGGGGAAAGTTTATTAGATCAATTAAGTTTATTTCCGGGAGAAGTGACAGTTGAAGCTGTTTGGGATTTAGTGGGTGCTGTTCCCGAACGGGATTTAATGGAGATGTTGGAAGCGATCGCCACTGACGAAAGTACCAAAGTTTTAGAAATTGCGCGTCGGCTGATGGACAGAGGACGAGAACCTTTAATTGTGCTGCAAAATTTAGCCAGTTTTTACCGAGATTTGTTAATTGCCAAAAGTGCGCCTAACCGTCCAGAATTAGCAGTTGTCACTACTCCCACTTGGGAAAAAATGTGTGATTTCACCGGATTGGAAATTCCCCAAATTTTAGCAGGACAAAAATTACTTAAGGATAGCGAATTTCAAATAAAAAATACTACTCAACCTCGGTTATGGTTGGAAGTTACCTTATTAGGATTATTACCTTCAGCAATTATACAAACAACACAAAATGCTGCTAATTATGCAATTAAACCTAATGTTAATTCGGTTAAGGTAAATCAGAAAATTCCGCAATCAACTGTTAAAAGAACCCCACCTCCAGAAGATTCAACTTCTGTAAAATCTCCGGTTAAATTCGATAACATTCAACAGAATCAAGAGATAAATCACTCGGTTACTGAAACTGCGGAAACTGCGGAATTAGAAGCAACACCAGAAGTTTCTCAACTTGCTGATATTTCGGAACAAGAAATCAATTTAGAAGAAATTTGGCAACAAATTTTAGAATATTTACCCATTTCTCCTAAATCTCTTTTTCGGCAATACGGATGTTTATTAAACCTCCAAGAATCTCAGGCTCAGGTAGGAATTAAAACTGTCAATTTGCTGAAACACGCTGAACCGAAAATACCAGATTTAGAAGCTGCATTAGGGCGAATTTTCCAACGAAAAATTAAAGTAACTTTGAAAGTATCTACACCAAATCAAACCGAAAGTAATCAAGAGGTAAAAGTTACTAAGAAAAAAACAGAAATTTCTCAGCCTAGTAGAACTAATATTGAATCTAAACCTGACTCAGAAGAAGTTACGGTGAAAGCTGAGCGGGAAATAACTACTAGTCCGATCGAACCTTCAGCAGAACCAAAAGTAACAGCGAAAATTTTCCATGAACCGGAGAAAGCGCCAGAACAAAACGCCCAAGAGTTAGCGAAAAAAGCGGAAGCGGAGGAGATAAAAAAGGCAACTCAACGTTTAATTAGTACCTTTAATGGTCAGGTTGTGGACTTCTCAGAGGTTATGGAATTAGCTGATAGATTACCGGAGAAAAACAATTTGCGATCGTCCTCAGAAACACCAGATTTTGACTCAAATTTGGAATTAGAAGATGAGGCAGAAACAGAAGAGGAATTTTAAGAGTTTTCGGGGCTGAGTGCTCCCGGGATCCAGGAGTTCCAGGGGCAGATGGTAAAAATTCCCAAGAGTCCCAAGAGTCCCAAGAGTCCCCTTCTGTCTTTCCTTATTCGGCTTGAGTACCTTGATGGACAGTTTTCACCCATTTTAGTCGTTTAGGTAAAACGGACATTCGGGCGGTGGTACTAGCCATAATAATGACCCAATGAAGCATATACAAAGTGCCACGTATGGTATTGAGCAAAGTTAAAAACAGG
Organism: Floridaenema aerugineum BLCC-F46; assembly: GCF_041929345.1. Taxonomy (NCBI): domain Bacteria; kingdom Bacillati; phylum Cyanobacteriota; class Cyanophyceae; order Aerosakkonematales; family Aerosakkonemataceae; genus Floridanema; species Floridanema aerugineum. The sequence continues at coordinate 21,625 of NZ_JBHFNQ010000131.1, read as the reverse complement.
TTAGGAATAGTGACTTTTTCCTGTTGCTTAACACGCCGGATACCGCTAAACATGGCGATAAAAGACATAGTGAGCATTAAAGCTGTGACTGGGCTAAAAACAGGCATTCGGTTGCGAACTAGAGCCATGAGAAAATCTGGCACTGCTGCGGTAGGGAGGAAATACTGGGTAATCCAAAACATGAACATATCCCAAGTTTTCCGGTAGCCCATTTTACCTGCAAAAATTGGTCGCCAGTAGTCCAAATAACGCTGATAACCGCCTTCTGCCCAACGGTTGCGCTGATGCCAGAGAGCGATCGTACTTGTTACCCCTTCCTCTTCCACTGCGGGATCGATGACAAATTCAATATCCCATCGATCGAGATGCAGACGAATAGTTAAATCGAGGTCATCAGTAATAGTTTCCTCATTGAAACCGCCGCAAAGTTCCAAAGCAGAACGACGAATAAACTCGCCATTTCCGCGCAGTTCGCCAATGCCACCAAGGGCGATCCGCTGTTGTTGGAAGTAGCTATCCAATGCCATCTCTGCCACTTGCCCCATAGTGAGCAAATTCACATCAGGGTTAGAGATCGCCTTTTGGACTTGGACTGCGCCCACCTGTTCTTTAGCAAAAACAGGGACGACGCGCCTTAGCATATCTTTGGGTACTTGAGCATCAGCATCAAACACAGCGATAATATCGCCACGAGTTAGGGGTAAAACTTGATTTAGAGCCCCTGATTTGCCGCCAGTGGCACCTGGCGATCGCCGGAACACCTTCAACCGATCGTATTTCTGCGTCAGTTGCTTGAGTACCAGTGGAGTTTTGTCGGTGCTGTTGTCATCAATTACCCAAAGTTCATAACGGTAGCTGGGATAGTCTAAACTACAGAGGGTTTTTACCAAGCTTTCAATTACAGCCTCTTCATTTTTAGCTGCTACCAGCAAAGAGACGAAAGGCCAAGAATCTTGGTTTTGGGTTGACAAAGACTCAGGTAAGGTATGGGGGCGGGCACGCAAAACGCGAATGGCATGAATTCCCATTAAGGTTGTCAAGCCTAAGATTAGCCAACTACCCCAAGAGAGCAAATGCAAGGCAATAGTGCCACTCCAAACTATCGTGAGGACGATCGCCGCTTTGCGCCTGCGTCCCCCATATCTTTGGTTAGGAGTCTCTTCCGGTTCCTCTGTTTGCGAGATATCGGAGATCAACGAGTTCAGTTCGTCAAGCTCGTTGAAGGAATTGTTTTCGGGCCAGGAATTCGCTGGCATATTTCAGTTGATTCAACCACCAGTACTTATTTACACCTTTAAAGAAGCTGGGTACTAAAACACACCAAACCGTAAAGCCTTCACAAACTGATTGTTTGCCAAAAGACAGACGGTACGCTTCTATCACTTCTGGCTGGCGATACAAATCGTATAATTTCCCGTTGATTGGGACACCAGATTGAACGAAATAATAACAAGGTAACAACAGTTTGTCATCAGGAGAAATCGGAATTACAGCATCCACCGCCTGAAAACGGGGATTTTTGGTGTCATTGTCTCCGGCTTAAATAAAGATTAATGCAGCCCTATTGTATCCAAGATTGCTGTACTACTTAGCAACTGTCTCTATTGGTGGGGGATAGGGGATAGGGGTTAGGGTGTAGGGGTTAGGGGGTAGGGAATAGGGTGTGGGGTGTAGGGTGTAGTGAAAAGAATTTGAGGGAAAAGAGTCGGGTTCAAAGGGCAAACTTCTCTTTCATTGTCCAATTTTTTCCCTATACCCACACCCTACCCCCTTTCGGATCAATTTAGCGGCAATTTGGTAATTCTGCTGGGTAAAGTGGGGAATAATACGATCGGGTAAGACCTGACCCAAACAGCTGGCTCTGTTGTACTTATGGTAATTAAATCTACCTGATTACTTGGTAAAATGCTTGATGTGTAAGGAATTCTGGTCGTTGTGTACCCATCCCTAAAATCAGGATTTTCGACCACAAGTACAAGAGAACTATTCAGTTGAGTACCTATAATTAACGAGCAAAAAGGGAAATTTATGGATATTATTGAACAACTCCCGCCTGCCAATCCTCAAAGAGTAAATGTTTATATGCCATACTACCAAGGCAATAAGCGAACTTGGCTACCCAAGGCGATGAGCCTGTATGAAAAGGGTGTACTCGAAGGAAATCGTAAAATTGAAGGCGGTGAGAGCATTCCTTTTGTGGCAACTTGGAGTGTGGCTGCATTACCAGCAGATTTAACTCGTTGTCGGTTGCAGTTTGATGGTAATGCGGAACTCAGCTATGAGATGACTTTGGCAAATAATGAATTTGTTAACTTTCTTATAGAAGTGATAATGAATTTTAAGTCTACGCGGACTATTGATTTTTCCAAAAGTTTCTATCGTAGGCTGTTGCGCTTAGATGAATAAGAATGGGAAAACCACCTTTTAGAAAGTGATGAACAGGAGCTAGGGTGTGCCAAAATTTACGAAACATCTGCTGATTGGGTCAACAGAATCTTATAGTGGCAAGTCAGCAGTGATATTGGGGCTTGCCCATCAGTTGCAAGAAAGAAAACTGGATATTGCCTACGGTAAGCCTCTGGGAACTTGTTGGAATGAGCCACAGACTGATGCGATCGATGAAGATGTGAAGTTTTTGGCTCAAAGCCTGAATTTGCCATCAAATCGAATTAGACCAACGCTATTCTTCCTCTGCGAAGCTGCTGTAGCTAAACGCATTAGCGGCGAAGACAGTATAGATTACCCTGCCCAGTTGGCAAAGTATCTGGATGTGGCAGGTGGAGAGTTGGTGTTGCTAGAGGGGCCTGGTACTCTGGATGAAGGCAGTTTGTTTGATTTTTCTTTACTGGAGGCGGCTAATACTATTGATGCCTCGATCCTACTAGTGTCGCGTTGGCAGTCTTTGCTGTCGGTGCATAAGTTATTGTCGGCGAAGCGTCTGTTGGGCGATCGCTTAATGGGTGTTGTCCTTAATGATGTGCCAGAAAATCAAATGGAAATGGCCCAACAAGAAGTCCGCTCGTTTCTAGAAAAACGCGATGTTCCGGTGTTGGGTATTCTGCCTCGGAGTGCTTTACTCCGCAGTGTGACTGTTAAGGAATTAGTCAAGCAATTGAAAGCTGAGGTTTTATGCCGTAACGATCGCTTGGATTTACTGGTAGAAAGCTTGACAATTGGGGCAATGGATGTTAATTCAGCGCTGAAGTATTTCCGCAAAGGGCGGAATATGGCGGTGGTGACAGGGGGCGATCGCACCGAAATTCAACTAGCAGCCTTGGAAACTTCCACTCAATGCTTGATTTTAACTGGGCATATCCCGCCTTCAAGTTTGATTTTAAGTCGGGCTGAAGATTTGGAAATCCCCATTCTCTCTGTAGATCTGGATACTTTAACAACCGTCGAAATTATCGATCAAGCTTTTGGTCAAGTGCGTCTGCAAGAACCGATCAAGGTCGAATGTGTCCGTCATTTAATGGCAAAACATTTCGATATCGATCGGTTGCTGGCAAAACTCGACTTACAACCAGCGGTAACTTTGCCTTAACTGATTCTGATGAACTACTCGTCTCGACAGTTCTGTTAAAATAACTAGGTCGTTGTGTCTTCAACTTAATCCTTGAGTCAATCGCTGGACATTCCTAAATTTGATGAATTAGTCCAAGAACTAGCGACGATCCAACAAACAGGAGCGAAAAGAATTGCCCTGTTAGGTTCGCGCCACGTTCCTATTACCCATCAGCACTTAATTGAGATGATGAGCTACGCCCTAGTTTTGACAGGGAATAAGTTGCTCACTTCTGGTGCTACTGGGACAAATGCAGCTGCGATTCGCGGCGCAATGCGGGCAGATCCCAAGTTGTTGACGGTGATTTTACCTCAAAGCCTGGAAAAACAACCGCGAGAATCTCGTGAGTTGTTGGAACAGGTAATGCACTTGGTAGAAAAACCGGAAAACGATCATTTGTCTTTGGGTGAAGCTAGCGCTCTGTGCAATCAGGAAATTGTTTCCCGATGCCAACAATTAATTTGCTTTGCTTTTCACGATAGTAGGACACTTTTAAAAACCTGCGAAGATGCTGAGGAGCAAAGAAAATTAGTCACCTTGTTTTACTTTGATTAAGGTGCAAATCTGGGAAATAAATGAGGGCTGATGAGGTTGTTACCAATGTCAGGATCGATAATTTTTCTGTATTGCATTGCTGTAGCTATTGTTTTGGTTTATGTTCCCTTTTTGCTGGTGGCTTTTGCTCGTGTCAATTTGGGAACAGAAGCTTTAGCAACTCCTAGAGCTATGGTTGATAAGTTACCTGCTTATGCTCAACGTGCTACTTGGGCGCATCAAAATGGTTTTGAATCTTTGATGGTATTTGCTCCGGCAGCATTGATGGCATACATAACAGGTGTGAATTCGACTCTGGCAGTATATGCTGGGTTAACTTATTTGGTTGCCCGGTTGCTTTACTCGGTGTTTTACATTTTGAATGTACCACTGTTGCGATCGCTGTCATTTGCGATCGCAACTCTTTCCAGTGGCACTTTGATTGTGTTAAGTCTTTCCCAGGCTAGATGAAATTACTTGTTAGGTAATGGGTAATGGGTAGGAAAATTAGCAATAACAAATCTCTTTAAATGTTTAGGTTTGAAATTCTCAATTAACCACCAATTACCAATTACCAATCACCCCAAATTACCGTTCAGTTAGTTGTTATGGCCTCCACTTATTCGTTTGATATTGTTAGTGACTTTGATTACCAAGAATTAGTAAATGCGCTCGATCAAACTACTAGGGAAATTAGTAGTCGCTACGACTTGAAAGATACGAAAACCACAGTAGAATTAGGCAAGGAAACGATTACTGTTAACACGGATAGTGAGTTTACTTTAGATGCCGTGCATACAATTTTGCAAACAAAAGCAGCGAAGCGACAGTTATCTTTGAAAATTTTTGATTACGGCAAAGTTGATGCAGCCAGCGGCAATCGAGTCCGCCAAGAAATTAAACTCAAAAAAGGCATCAGCCAGGAAATTGCTAAACAAATTAGCAAGTTTATTCGCGATGAATTCAAGAAAGTGCAACCTTCGATTCAAGGCGATGCAGTACGAGTTTCTGCCAAAGACAAAGATGAATTACAAGCAGTTATTCAACGTTTGAAGCAGGAAGATTACCCGGTAGCGTTGCAATTTACTAACTATCGCTAATGTTGAAAGTTAGTTGGGTAGAATTTCCCAGCTAACTAGTATTAAAAACTATGGCTAATCCGGGAAAGATCGATCGCCAAAGAGAACACCAAGCTAATGAACGCACCTTTTTAGCTTGGTTAAGAACAGCAATTGCTTTAATTGGTTTTGGTTTTGCGATTGCTCGTTTTGGCTTATTTCTCCGACAAATAGAAATTTCCTTTACCGGGAAAAATGCTGTTCCCGATTCTTTTATTAATTCTCAACATTTAGGGATTAGTTTAGTAATTTTGGGAGTAATGGTAATTGCGTTATCTGTATGGCGGTACAACAAAGTTCTCCGACAAATTGAAGAAGCTGACTATAAACCTAGCCGTTTGATGGTGTTGTTAACTGCTGTAATTGTGATGATTTTGGGATTACTAACTATTCCTTTTTTGTTGTGGCGACATACCCCTATTCCTAATAAGTTAAACCCACCAAAGCGGAAAACAAATATTTCCTCTTTGGGGAATAAAACTTTAGTAAAAAAAGGTACATTAATTCGGAAAATGCTTGATTTATAAGGGATTGTAGGAGTGATTCATGAATCCCCCCTACCCAAAACGGCTCTCCCGTATTTATGGTGATAACAAAATCTTATTTAACTGTAGGGTGTGTTAGGCACGGATAACAAATTCAGCAATTCAACCAATAATTAAATTCCCGTGCCTAACGCACCGTTTTCAAAGTTTGTAACACTTATGAACATTTCTCACCATGAATCCGAAATAGCCGCAGTATTGGATTACGCCCTAAGTTTTTAGTGGCTAACAGGACATCCTCCATTAGTTAACTTAGTTAAGAAATTATTCGTATCAAAGAAATGTTCGACAGACTCAATCTTTAAGTCTTCAGTCACTTTAGCAATACTAAGACCAACAATTTCGATCGTTTCTCCTGTAGGTTGATGATCTTTGTAAGCCCCACTAAAAGTTCCCCAATGTCTCCATTTAAAAACAACATTAGGAGGCCCAGCAACAACTTCAATTAATTCCCAGAGAAAGCCATTAGGAAAAGCTGTGTGAAAAAGGTTGTAAGATGATTCAAAATTTTCCTCAGAAGCACGGTAGTGGTCGGAGTTTTCCAGAAACAGATTATACGTTCCCTGTTCTACGATATCTTCGGCAGTATATTCTTTCCCGCCATTGGTACTCATGCGGAATTTATCTGTAACCACAGATATCCATTGTTGAGGATTAGTTTTGAAAGATGCTTCCATTTCAAATGTCTTCACCAAATTATGGGCGATCGCATTCAAAGTTCCTTCGGCATGATTAGATTTACGTTCTTGCTTTAAGAAAGCATTCGTATGGGAATAGTCAGGACGTTCAGCATAGCGCCATTGCACGCCTTCATCATGTTTGAGAACTTCTTCGCGATCTTGTACCCATAGAGGTAAATCTTGACTCATAATCGTTAATACCCCCTGATTAGCTGTTGAATATTCCAGGTTAGTATAACAGATCTGCAAATCTGTGCTTTGAAAATATTATTAAATTTTAGTTATTATATTTTATAATATGCAATGTAAATTTTTGGGTAAAACTGATAGTTAATAAGGAATTATTTTTGACGAACAGGAATTTCAATAATAAATTCTGTTCCTTGACCTAATTCGGAGTTACATTCCAATTTACCATTGTGTTTTTCGACAATAATTGAATGAGAGATACTTAATCCTAAACCTGTACCTTTACCTACAGCTTTTGTCGTAAAGAATGGGTCGAATATTTTACTTTTGATATCTTTAGGCATTCCTCCACCATTGTCAGCAATACTAATGATGATTAATTGGTTTTTGGCTTGAGTACTAATAGTAATATTTCGCGGTTCTGGTTGAGTTTCTAAAGCATCTATGGCGTTAGCTAAAATGTTCATAAACACTTGATTTAATTGTCCTGGATAACATTCTACTTGGGGTAATTTGCGATAGTTTTTTATTACTGAAATCCCGGAAAAGTGAGGCTTGGCTTTTAGTCGATGTTCTAAAATCATGATTGTGCTATCTATTCCTTCGTGAATATCGACTACTTTCATATCAGCTTCATCTAAGCGGGAAAAAATACGCAAACTTTGGACAATATCTCTAATGCGAGTTGCGCCTACTTTCATAGAAGCTAATATTTTGGGTAAGTCTTCTACCAAAAATTCTAAATCAATTGCTTCTGCTTCCATTTGGATTTCTGGTGCTGGAAGTGGGTAATGTAATTGATAAAGTTTCAGTAATTTAAGTAAGTCTTGGATATATTGGGTAGCGGGTTGAATATTGCCATAAATGAAGCTTACCGGGTTATTAATTTCATGGGCGACACCTGCTACCATTTGTCCTAAAGAGGACATTTTTTCGCTTTGAATTAATTTGGTTTGAGTTTGTTGTAATTCCTGTAATGCTGTTTCTAATTGTTGGGTACGTTCACGACTTTGGGCGTAAAGTTCAGCTTGGTTAAGGGCGATCGCCAACTGTACCCCCACAGCTTCGATCAATTCTACTTCACTTTCAGTAAATGGGCGATTATTGTTAGTATGTCCAAAACTAAAAGCGCCAACTTTCCCGGATTGGGTTTGAATGGGTAAAATTAAAATTGAAGTATAACTTAAGTCTAAAAGAAATTCGCGCAAAATTGGATCTGGGCAAGTATTAACTTGATCAACTTGGAAGGTTTCCCGATTGAGAATTTTTTCACATAAAGGGCCAAGCACAGTTGCTTTGTATAATCCTAATATACTAGGTAAAAGTTCGTTTTTTGCTTCTTTAATACATTCCCAAGCTTGGGGATTACGATCGTAATGATACCAACCAAAAGCGGCGCGATCGATCTGTAATAAGTTACGCACTTCATTGACTGTAGTTGTTAAAATGCGATCGATATCTAAAGAGTTGCGAATTTGATTAGCAATGCGATTAATTAATGCTTCTTGTTGCGCTAATTTGCGGAATTGTGCTTCGGATTTTTGCAAAGCGATTTCGGCTTTTTTGCGTTCGGTAATATAAGTAGAAGTCGCAATAATTCGGTAAATTTTTCCTCCTGGATCTTTTAGGGGACTTAAAGTTGCCATTAACCAAACTTCTTCATCATCAACTATAGTACAACTTTCATAAGAAATAGGAGATTTAGCAGCTAAACATTTGTTAAATCCCTGGCGAAATTCGTTGGCTAAATGTGGGGGAAACAGTTCTTCAGTAGTTTTGCCAAAACTAGCTTGAGAACTAATTCCCGTAATTTTTTCTGTTGCTGGATTCCAACCAGCATAAGTAATATTGCCATTTTCATTAACATCAACGACACATATAATGTAATTAACGCCATCATAAATACTGGCTAAAAACTGCTCTCTTTCTCGTAAAGCTGTTTCGACTTGTTTGCGATCGCTAATGTCGCGCCCTTCGGCAATTAGTAATATTACTTTTCCGGTGCGATCGCGCAGTGGTTTCAGAGAAAAATCAATAGTTGCCACCTGATTATTTCCGCCCCAAACATCCACTTCATAACGGATTAATTCCCCTCTGGCTGCTTGGTTAATCGCAGATTTCAGTTGTTCTTGTACTGGGGATAAAATTTCATTTATAGTAAGAGATAACCGGGTAATTAATCTCTCTTCATTTATCCACCATCTGGTTTGCCAAAAAGGTTTGTTAACTACATCTAATAAGGAAACTTTAGCAAAATCTAATGCCGCTTGGTTGACTTCAATTAAAGTACCATCTGGTTGCAATAAAGCGACAAATTGAAATGATTGCTCAAAAATCGCTTGAAATTTAATTTCATTTTCTTGTAGGGCTTTTTGTACTTTTTTTCTTTGGGTATCAACTCTGGTTAAAAATCTAGCAGTACACCAAACTACCCAATTAAAAAAGATAATATTCAAGACACTCGATAAAGTAATGGCAATTTCTGGGGAATAGATATAACTGCGATAACCTATTAAGATTAACCAGCCGACAATTAATGGCATTGCGATCGCAATAGGAGACATCCGTCTTGCCATAATTCCCCCTGCATTTTCGCTAGTGAAAGTTCTGATCCAACCATATTCTGGAGAAGCAAACAAAATGCCCAAAGATAATAAGATAATCGCCATACTTGTAGGCAATAACATCGCAGTATAATAACCAAAGCCGTAAAACTGTTTTATTTGATAAGCATCGCCCAAAAAGCCAATTAAAGCGATGAGAAATGCCACTACGCTAAAAAATTGAGCCAAACTATAAAGCCTTCTCATTAACAGTAATAAGGCTAGGCCCAGAGAAATGAAAGCAATAGCTGTATTTGCTGCTAGATTTCCTGGAATCTTCCAGAAAACTACCCGAAAAAATAAGGGAAATACTTCTAATATTTCAACAAAAATTAGCAATACTAAACAGCTAAGAGGAAAAACTGCTAATTTACCTTTAATCTTTTTCTGATGCCATAACCACAATATTAACCCAGAGAAAAGTAAACCTAAACCCGGAACAATCATCAAATTTAAACAAAGGTAACAACCAAATAAAATGCTAATGACACAGCTAAATTTAGATAGCATTTTCAGTAATTTAATAAATTTGGAGAGTTTTTCTACATTTTTTTGTGCCACTGAATATGTCATTTTTTACTCTGATTATCGGCAGTAGTTTAGGAGATATGATAGTAGCAAAAGCACTTTTTAGAGAAAAATTGCCTATTTAGTTGTTTTACTATCATATAAAGCGATTTTATTAGTTCCTTGAAATAATTGATACCCGATTAAGTACGTAAAATTAAGAATTTGTAATGTAAAATTATAAATCGACAAATTACTTAAAAATACATAAAAATAAACCCCGCCTAGAGAGACGGGGTAGTGCCAAAAGATAAAGGGTGTGGTCAATCATTTGTTGGTTGAGGGGATAAGGAATTCCCAGTGTCCAGTCCCAAAACTAGGATTTTCCACCACAAGTCAAAGATATTTTAGATAGTAGAGAGAACTTCCTTGGCAGCTGCTAAAGTGCGATCGATATCTTCTTCCGTATGCGCCAAAGAAGTAAACCCAGCTTCAAATTGAGAAGGTGCCAAATAAACACCATGTTCTAACATTCCGCGATGGAAACGACCAAATTTAGCTGTATCCGACTTTTTGGCATCCTCATAATTATGCACTGGCCCACCAGTAAAGAATAAACCAAACATGGCGCTAATGTGACCGCCGCAAACAGCATGACCTTTTTCTTTGGCAATTTGCAACAAGCCATCACTAAGTTTTTTGGTAATCTTGTCCAAATACTCGTAAGTTCCAGGTTTTTGCAGTAATTCCAAAGTCTTAATCCCCGCCGTCATTGCCAAGGGATTGCCGGATAAAGTCCCTGCTTGGTACACTGGGCCAGCAGGTGCCACCATAGACATGATATCCTGTCTACCGCCATAAGCACCCACTGGCAAACCACCACCAATAACTTTACCTAAAGTGGTTAAATCGGGAGTAATGCCAAATTTTTCTTGTGCGCCGCCGTAAGCAATGCGGAAACCAGTCATTACTTCGTCAAACACCAGCAATGCGCCGTTTTCTTGGGTAATTACCCGTAAACCTTCCAAAAATCCGGCATCTGGGGGAATAAAACCTGCATTACCCACAACAGGTTCCAGAATTACTCCGGCAATTTCACCAGGGTTTTCGGCAAACAAAGCTTTTACAGCTTCTAAATCGTTGTAAGGTGCGGTGAGAGTGCTGCTAGTTGCAGACTTGGGAACGCCGGGGGAGTCAGGTAAACCAAGGGTAGCAACGCCGGAACCCGCTTTTACCAAAAACATATCGGCGTGTCCGTGATAGCAACCTTCAAATTTAATTACTTTCTCACGTCCGGTAAAAGCACGCATCAATCGCAATACCGCCATGCAAGCTTCGGTTCCAGAGTTGACAAACCGCACCATTTGAATGCTAGGAACGGCATCAATTACCATTTCCGCCAAAACGTTTTCGAGTACTGAAGGTGCGCCAAAGCTAGTTCCTTTTTCTAAAGCGTCATGCAGTGCTTTAATTACATCTGGATGCGCGTGCCCGCAGATTGCTGGACCCCAAGTTCCTACATAATCAATGTATTCATTTCCATCAACATCCCAGATGTAAGCGCCTTTAACATGATCAAAGACGATGGGTTGTCCTCCCACTGATTTGAAAGCACGTACAGGAGAACTCACGCCTCCTGGCATGATTTTCTGTGCTGCTGCAAAAATTTCTTCTGATTTGGTGGTTTTAAAAGAGGTAGTCACCAAAGCTGTCTCCTTAACTGTTAAGTCTTTGCCTGTCTTGGCTTTAAAGTCTGTCTCTAGTCAGATGCAACCGATGATTGACAATGTTACTCTTGCCTTACCTTCTCATCTACTCGTAAACCAAAAATGTTTTATAAGAGCAATCAAGATTTACCAGCAGATGTGCGCGATCGCCTTTCTGAAGCTGCACAAGAATTATACCGAGCAGCGTTCAATTGCGCTATTCATTGGTACGGTGAAGAGTCAAAAGCTCATCAGGTTGCTTGGTGTGCTGTAAGAACTCAAGCCGCAAATATTTATAATACTCTCGATCAAGGGTCAAGTCCTTTACTCGCTTAAGAAGGCAGTTTTGAGTTTTGAGTTAAAAATTCCCCTTGTCCCCTTGTCCCTAGTCCCTAAAAATAAAATTTTCTCATCAAAACCAGTTAGAATAAGCAATCTATTCTGCTTTTGTGACCGAAGTTTATGTCTGCTGATTTAACGGCTCTTAACCAGTCTATCCCGATCGAACAAATCCGTTACGACGAACGTGGGTTAGTCCCGGCTATTGTTCAAGATTACCTTGATGGTACTGTGTTGATGATGGCTTGGATGAATCGGGAATCTTTAGCCAAAACTTTGGAAACAGGAAGAACTTGGTTTTGGAGTCGTTCTCGATCGGAATTATGGCCTAAAGGGGAAACTTCTGGTCATGTGCAAAATGTAAAAAGTATGCGTTATGACTGTGACAGCGACGCATTACTAATTACTGTGGAACAGATTGGTGATATTGCTTGTCATACTGGGGAACGCAGTTGTTTTCATCAAACCAATGGCTCGAAGATTGCGCCACCTGCGGATACTTTATCACAGGTGTTTGAGGTGATTTGCGATCGTAGAGATCATCCCAATGAAGAATCTTATACTTGCAAGTTATTTGCGGGTGGAGATAACAAGATTTTAAAGAAAATTGGCGAAGAATCCGCTGAAGTAGTGATGGCTTTTAAGGATGATGATAAAGAGGGAATTGCTGGAGAAGTTGCCGATTTATTTTATCATACTTTGGTCGCTTTAGCCCATCATAATGTTGATATTAAAGCGGTTTATCGGAAGTTGCAAGAACGGCGGAGATAGGTTTAACTCCCTTCCTTTTTAGACTAATGTTAATTCATATTGCAACACAATCAGTTCATCTGCTTTCAAAATTGCCATTGCATATTCCCGCCCTTGGTTATCAGCAAATTCTACTAAATATTTGCTTTCATTTTCCGAATTGTATACTTCAACAACCGTCCCAACTAACCCAACGGGTAGACTGTTTATAGAAGTATACTCAGGTTCAACTAAAGTTAATCTTTCAGCAGAAATCGGATTGAGGAGAGCGACAGTATCAAAAAGTTGGAGGTTTTTATTCTGATTCTTCATTTTCCTGATTAGGATAAAATAAAGTTTCTAAGTAAAGTTCAACAGCTTCTTTGATATTTGCTTTCACTTCTTCTAAAGTATCTCCTTGACTTTGGCAACCCTCAAGTTCAGGAGAATAAGCATAATAACCATCTTCGTCTTTTTCAATGATAACGTTTACTTTGTAAGCCATATAAATTGTTCTCTCATTTCTTAGATATAACCTGGATACCCTAACCAATTTTATTTTAGCGGTATTCAGCTAAATAAACGGGCAGGATGCCCATCCCACAAGATATAAATTTTCTTGTAGGATGGGCATCTTGCCCGTCACTTTAAAATCTTGCCCGTCACTTTAAATCGTGAAAGATTTGATTATTCCGTTAACCAAAAACTATACTGTTGCTGGTTGGCCAAAAACCTTGCCTTTTTGAGGGAAATTGTAGGGACACGGCATTCAAAAGATAATGCAGGAGTTGCAAATATTAATGATGCCGTGTCCCTACCCTCACCAACAGACTTTTTCAGCAAGCCCTACTTAATATTTCTCTATGGTCAGTGTAGTAAAATTTAACAGGTACTAGGAACCGGAAAACTACTTAATGAGACAAGTAACTTTTCCAGTTTGTACTAACTATTTTCAGTAAATATACTAATTTCGCTTAGATAGTCTAATAGTCTTATCTTGGCTACCGCTAGCAATGAAACTGCCATCAGAGGAGATGACAACACAACTAACCAAATCTGTATGACCAACAAGCATTGCAATTTCTTTTCCAGTACTAACTTGCCACAATTTTACAGTTTTATCCCAACTTCCACTAATGAGAATTTGATTATCGGGGGAAAAGGTAAGTGCAGAAACTAACCAAGGATGTCCTGAAAGAATAGAATTGCATTGCCAAGTTGTGGTATCCCAAAGGCGAATTGTTCTGTCTTCGCCGCCTGTGGCTAGTAATTTGCCATCGGGACTAAATACGATCGCTCTCACCCCCCCAGTATGTCCAACCAAAGTACAAATTAATTCAAATTTTATTAAATCCCAAATTTGCACAATCCGATCGGAACTAGCACTTGCTAACAGAGGCGAAACTGGACTAAAAGCGATCGCATTTATCCCTAATTTAGCTCCCGATAATGTTGTTATCTGTTCTCCTGTTTCGGGATGCCATAATTTTACAGTTTTATCTGCACTACCACTGGCAAGAATTTTCCCGTCAGGACTGAATTCTAAAGCGCTGACAGCGCCATTATGACCGACTATTGTGTGAATTTCCTGGCGTTTTTGCAGATCCCAGAGCTTAATTTGGCGATCGCTACTTCCGCTTGCTAATATGTTCGGGGAATGGGGATGAAAAGCAACAGATTTGACTTTTCCTGTATGACCTTTTATGGTAAAAAATTCCTGTACAGACGTTTCATGAAACGTCTCTACAAAATTACAAATATTCCATAAGCAAATTGTTCGATCGTCGCTGACACTGGCAAGCATTTTATCGTCAGCAGAAAGAGCGATCGCATTAATCCCAGAAAATATCCCTCCATCACCGACAAATGTGGCGTAAGTTTCCCAAGTTTGTGTCGGAGGAGATACGGAAATCGGGATTTTTTTACCTCTGAGTTTTTGCATTTCGGTGAGTGCAACTTCAGCAGAAGGAAATCGCTTTTCTAATGTAGGTTCGATTAGGCGATCGAGAATTTGCGCCAAATCATATTCTACAGAACTTGCTAAATCTGACAGCCAATAATTGCGCCACACCCAACAGTTATTCGCCAAATCGAACAGGTGAAACGGACGAATTCCTGTTAGTAAATTCAGGCAAATAACGCCTAAACTGTAAAGATCGCTGCTGAAAACTGCCTCTCCTCTTACTTGTTCTGGTGCAGCATATTCAGCACTACCGATCGTAGTTTCTGGCACAACAAAAGAAGTTTCTGTCACCAGTTTTGCTGCACTAAAATCGACTAAAAATAAATCATTTAACGATTTTCTTTGAATAATATTCTCAGGTTTAATGTCGCGATGGATGATTTGATGGGAATGAATGAACTGGAGGAGGGGAAGTAAATTTTCCAAAATTTGCCAGACTTCTGTGGCATTAAATTGACCTTTTTCACCTAAAAGTGTTGCTAAATTTTTTCCGGTTATGTATTTTTGTACGAGGTAGAAATAGCCATTTTCGGCAAAACTGTCTATAACAGCAGGAATTTGGGGATGCTTGGTTAATTCTTTTAATTTGTCGATCGCATCTTCAAAAGTGCGATCGAGAACTTGCCAAAATTGTTTGACAACGCAAAGAGTAGGAGAATCTTCAGCCAAATCAAAGGCTAAAAATGTTTGTCCAAAGCCTCCCCTACCCAAAACTTTAACCGCACGATAGCGTTTTTTGAGAAGCAAAGTAGAGCCACAAAATTGACAGGTTAAAGAATTGTGATCGTAAATTTGTGACTCATTACAACTAGGGTTAAAACAAATAGCTTCTCTACCTTCAAGACTCATCTTCTACTTGGGAGATAACGATCGAACTCTGACCATTACTTTTACCATTACTTTGCAATTCTTTAGTTTGATTCCACAACAACATTCCCATCAAACCATCAACTAAACCTGAACCTTGGCTATTACCGCTAACAGCTACATCGGGAACAACTCGCACGTTGCGATCGCCAATCACCTGCATCAATTGTAACGCCGTGTAAGATTGCGAACCTAAAGCATTTACACCAGCTTTATAAGCATCCGCTTTCGCTTCTCCAGTGACGCGAATCGATTCTGCTTCCCCATGCGCTTCATTAATTTTTGCAGTCGCATGAAGTTCTGCAATATTAACACCTTGTTCTGCGGTAACTACTTCTTTTTGAATGTCCGCCAAAGCAGTTTCTCTGACTAATTCTTGACGCTGTGACTGCGCTACCCGTTGCACTTCGTAAGTTTTTTGTTGTTCTTCAGCGATTTTGCGATCGGTCAAAGTTTGCATCAATTCTGGCGGTGGCGAAATCAAGCCAATCAGCGTATCAACCGCTTGCACGTCATAAGCGCGTAATGCTTGGCGCACGTACTCGGCTGCTTCTGCTTGGCGTTGTGCGCGATCGACCAAGAAATCCAAAATCGTGTATTCTTGAGCAGAATTGCGGAAATAATTACCTACAATTGGACGCAAAACATGATCTACTAAATTCTGCATCGAACCCAAACGAGAAATTACTTTTGGTGCATCGACAGCAGCAACATGAATAATTTGGAAAACTTCTAAATCGAATGTAAAACCATCAAAAGAAAGCAACTTCAAAGCCACCAATTTAGAATCATAACCATGTTCGCCGCTGAATCGCGCCGTAAAGTTCAACACTATATTAGTTGTGGGAACTAATTCCACTTTCATAATTTTTGTGTTGAGGGGATGTTTACCGGGATATAAAGGTTCAATCCAAACGCCTTTATCTCCTTTATTAACTAAATTGCCGTGAGTAAAAGATTCGCCGCTGATATCTTCGTGCGATCGACCCACAAAGGAAATTACTACGCCTACATAACCGATCGGCACTTCCGTCATTGGAACTTGTTCCACCTTCACAAACCAAGGATTCAAATTCCAAGAACCCGATAGAATCACTTGTTCTTGTAAACCTCTACGTCCGCCACCATTGATAAAACTTTGTGCTTTTTGGAAATTATCATGTTGGGGAATTATCGGCCCAGCGATTTCACCTTCTTCAATGGGAATACCATCTAAAGTTGACACAATTCCCACCCGTTCCGGTTCAACTTTGTAGAGTTTCAACTGCTCCTTAGTCATTCCATGTTTAGCAGCACTGGCAGATGTAATTACCTCAAATAAAGCCGTATTAATCCGATAAGTTCCGGTAGTTAAAACAGCTAACTGCCGACCTTTTTCGCCTCCATGAGTCAGGAACCTGCGAGCATTTTGAAAATCTTCACATTCAATAACTTTGCCTAAAATTCGATTCGGTGGAATAGTTGTACCATCATTAGCAACAATTAAACCGATTTCATCTTGAGGAATAACGATAACTGGCTCTTTACGAATGCTATATTGCCAAGGGAAATAACCAAAATGCCATCCCGGTGGCAGGGTATCTGCTTGCAAACCCGCTTCACCATTAAGGGCAATTAATTTACCTGCTGGCAAACTCTTAGCGGCAAATTTTTTGGTAATAATTCCCACTTCTCTTTCGCCAATAACTATTAACCCTAAAATCCAACCAATTTTAGGTAAGAAAATCAGAATTACTACCACCCCGCCAACGGCATAAATCCACATTGGCAAACTGAATCCCAAATCAGCTTGCATCAACTGAATTTCTTCTGATTTGGGTTGTTCTTGGTTAGTTTGGTAAGGGGGGTTTGAGGCGATCGCACCCGCTGGTATTCCTGCCACCAACAAAGATGTTGCTAAAGGTAAAAACTTGTTAAAAAATTTGAACCGAGACATATATTTTCAATCTCCAATAAAAGTGGAAACTGTCCACTTGCAAACTAATACAATGCCAGCCCTACTTTTTACTGACGTACTTAATTAAGAATTGGGAAAGAATCAAAAAAATATGCAATCTTAAGCCTTAACTTAAACTTAATAATTAAGGCTATTTACCAGACACCTAGAGAGTATAAAGTAGATTCTAGCCTAACAAATTTTCTCAGCACATATAGTAGGGTGCGTCAGAGTCTCAAATCCTTATGTCATCGATCTGTAAACTTGTCTGACGCACCCTACAAGTTGATTTAAGTGTGACACGCAGCTTTAGTCCTGAAGTAGATTCTAGCCTAACAAATTTTCTCAGTTTGTCCATAGCAGCCTCTTAGCCGCCAAATTGTATCAAGAGTTACAAAAAACTTAACGAAAACATTAAAATATCTAAAATCCGGTCGGAAAGATCGGGTTTTATGGCATGATCGCAAAGTAAATGATTTTTGCGGTTTCAGCGCAGAGGAAACCAAAGATTATGGCGCTTAGACTAGGCGACACCGTTCCCAACTTTACTCAAGCCTCCAGCGAAGGCGATATCGACTTTTATAACTGGGCTGGAGACAGCTGGGTTGTCCTGTTCTCTCACCCCGCAGATTATACACCAGTTTGCACCACCGAATTGGGCGAAGTTGCCCGTCTCAAACCAGAATTCGACAAGCGCAACGTCAAAGTAGTAGCCCTCAGCGTGGATGATGTAGAATCGCACAAAGGCTGGATTGGCGACATTGAAGAAACTCAAAGTGTAAAGCTGAACTATCCAATTTTGGCAGATCCAGATAAGAAAGTTTCAGACCTTTACGACATGATTCACCCGAATGCTACCAACACGGTAACAGTTCGGACAGTTTTTGTGATTGACCCCCAAAAGAAACTGCGTTTGAGCTTTACCTATCCTCCGAGTACTGGACGGAATTTTGATGAAATTTTGCGGGTAATTGACTCTTTGCAACTGACAGATAATTACAGTGTAGCGACACCTGCTAACTGGAAAGATGGCGATGATGTAGTAATTGTGCCATCTTTGAAAGATCCCGAAGTTTTGAAAGAGAAATTCCCCAAAGGATACGAAGAAGTTAAACCTTATTTGCGGATGACTCCTCAACCAAACAAATAATTTTTAGTTTGGCTGAAGTTTGCATTTGAATTTAGATCCCCGACTTCTTGAAGAAGTCGGGGATCTGAGTATATAAAATGTTAGATAAGCAATTGAGGGTAATTAAATATGCTTTCTGAACAGATAGTATTGCGGATGCCGCCTGAATTGCAAATGACAGATGAGCAATTTTTTGAATTCTGTCAAATCAACCGCGACTTACAGATTGAAAGGAATAAATTTGGAGAATTGTTAATAATGCCGCCGACTGGTTCAGATTCGGGAAATAGAGAAGCTAGAATAATTCAACAATTGATGAATTGGGCAGATAAGGATGGTACTGGGATTGCGTTTTCTTCTAGTGCGGGATTTACTTTATCTACGGGCGCAGAGCGATCGCCTGACGCATCTTGGATAAAATTAGAAAGGTGGAATAGTTTAACCCCAGAACAACAACAAAAGTTTGCTCCGATTTGTCCAGATTTTGTAGTAGAATTAAGGTCGCCTTCCGATAATCTGAAACCTTTACAAGAAAAGATGGAAGAATATATGAGGGAACCGGGAATACAGTTAGGTTGGTTAATTGATAGAAAGAATCGCCAAGTTTATATTTATTGTCCAAATCAAGCAGTAGAAATTTTAGATAATCCTGAAACAGTTAGCGGCGATCGAGTATTGTCGGGATTTGTGCTTAATATGAATAAAGTTTGGTAGAAGAAGCGATTTCGCACCATTAAATCTGCCAATAGATTCAATCAAAAAATTATGAATGTCGAAGAATTAATCAACCGCTATACTGCTGGAGAAAGGAATTTTGCCGGAAGTGAACTAAAACCTGTAAGAGATTGGTCTAAGGTTTTAGAATACCTCAAATCCACAAACCCTAACTTCAAAGGATTTGACTTGAGAGGGATTAATCTTAGAGGGGCTGACCTATATTTAGCTTACTTGCCTGGTGCAAATCTCAGCGGGGCTGACTTAACAGGTGCCAACCTCAACCAAGCTAATTTAATTGGGGTTAACTTGACTGAAACAATTTTAACTGGTGCTAACTTAAGAGATGCAATGCTGGGAGGATCTAATCTAACCAGAACTTATTTAGAAAGTGCTAATTTGACTCGTACTAATCTCAGAAATGCTGACTTATTTCAAGCTAATTTAAGTTCATCTATCTTAATTGAAACTAACTTTGGTAGTGTTAAGAATTGGGATATGATTCATTTCGATCGCACTTTTTTTTGGAAAGTTATCCTACCTGACGGAACTGTAGAGGTTGGCCCTACCTACAAGAGTTATTGGGAAAAGTAAATCCTTTCTTATTGTTTTGCTTGTATAACTGCTCCTGCTAAACTGACAATGTTTGTTACCTAGCGATCGATCTAATCATAAATTTAAAAATGGACATCAAAAACGGCTTTGTAGGCACGATTGGCAACACGCCCCTAATTAGATTAAACAGCTTCAGCGAAGAAACAGGGTGCGAAATCCTGGGAAAAGCAGAATTTCTCAATCCAGGCGGTTCCGTGAAAGACCGCGCCGCACTTTATATTATTAAAGAAGCAGAAGAGAAAGGCTTACTCAAACCGGGGGGTACAGTAGTTGAAGGAACTGCGGGAAACACAGGTATCGGACTAGCGCATATTTGCAACGCCAAAGGTTACAAATGTCTGATTATTATCCCAGACACCCAATCTCAGGAAAAAATGGACGCATTGCGGACATTAGGTGCAGAAGTTCGTCCCGTTCCTGCCGTACCCTACAAAGACCCAAACAATTATGTTAGACTTTCCGGCAGAATTGCCTCGGAGATGGAAAACGCGATTTGGGCGAATCAATTTGATAATCTAGCAAATAGACTTGCCCATTACGAGACTACCGGAAAAGAAATTTGGGAACAAACAAACGGCAAAATTGATGCTTTCACTTGCGCCACAGGTACGGGTGGAACTTACGCCGGAGTCTCGATGTTTCTCAAAGACCAAAATCCCGATGTTAAAACCATTTTGGCAGATCCAATGGGTAGTGGATTGTACAGTTATGCCAAAACTGGAGAAATTAAAATCGAAGGAAGTTCTATCACAGAGGGGATTGGTAATAGTCGAGTTACAGCTAATATGGAAGGCGCACCCATTGACGATGCCATTCAAATTGATGACAAAGAAGCGATTCGGGTAATTTACCAATTATTACGCAAAGATGGCTTATTTATGGGAGGTTCTGTAGGCATTAACGTTGGCGCAGCTGTCGCTATTGCCAAAAAACTAGGCCCAGGACATACAATAGTTACAATTCTCTGCGATGGTGGTTCCCGTTATCAATCACGATTGTACGATCGAGAATGGTTAGCCTCAAAAGGACTATCACCAGATTAATCATTGGTCATTGGTCATTGGTCATTTGTTATTTATATCCCAGAAAAAACTCCGAAGAACATCTGTGTTTATCTGTGTAGCCTGCGGGAAGGCTACGCCTACATCTGTGGATATCTGTGGTAAAAAACAAATGTAAGCACCTCACCAAAAATACTGATGAACATCTGTGTTTATCTGCGTTCATCTGCGGTTAAAAAATCAGATTATCAGCGATTACCAGAAGTCTATTACAAATAACAAATGACCAATAACCAATAACCAATTAATAGTAGAAGGATATGGCGGTTTTGCAGATTATGTCAAAGTAGACTCGCGGTTTGCTTTTCCTATTCCTAAAGGCATAGAAACGGAAGCAGCAGAACTATTACTCTGCGGGGGGATTACAGTATACTCAGGTTTGCGCTATGCTGGGATGAGTTCCGGTCAAGAAATTGGTGTAATTGGCATTGGCGGACTGGGACATTTAGCGGTGCAATTTGCCAGTAAATTAGGCAATAGCGTCACCGTTTTTACTACTTCTCAAGATAAAGCAGAATTCGCCCATCAACTAGGGGCTAATTATAATGATTGTGGAAATGCTTTCAGTTGCCGATCGCTTCGGAATCAAGCCTATCATTGAAACTTTCCCTTTGCAACAAGCAAACGAAGCAATGCAAAAAGTCCGCGATAACAAAGTTCGCTATCGCGCCGTCCTCAAAGTTATTTAAGTACGTAGTTGCGCTTTAGCGCTCTTGTACGTAGTTGCGCTTTAGCGCTCTTGTACGTAGTTGCGCTTTAGCGCTCTTGTACGTAGTTGCGCTTTAGCGCTCTTGTACGTAGTTGCGCTTTAGCGCTCTTGTACGT